>NZ_BAAHAR010000023.1:0-126778 GCF_054777395.1 Nocardiopsis oceani | reverse complement strand
AGAACGGCCAGGTCCTGGACGTGGGCCGCTCCTGCCGGCTGGCCCCGCCCAAGATCCGAGCGGCCGCCTTCCACGGCCACACCAGCTGCGCCTGGCAGCACGGGTGCGACGTACCCCTGCCCTGGACCCAGGCTGACCACATCGTGGAGTTCTGGCAGGGCGGCACCACCAGCGCCACCAACATCCAACCGCTGTGCGCGACCCACAACCAGATCAAGCACCGATGGGCGGTACGCCAGGACCGCCGCATGTGGTCCGGGCGCAACCGAGGCCGCACCGGAAACCAGGGCTCGGACCCGGATGGGGACCCAGCCCCACCCCCGAACCCGTAATCGACCACCCCCAACAAGAGCTCCCACCCGCCTGCGCCGGGTCTCTACCCGCGCACGTCCACACTGCCTCCGGATGGCCAGATCCCGACCCGGCCCCGCCCCCGCACCGACACCTGACCCCTGGACCCAACCCACGCCACCCCGGGGACCGTGGGTGAGACCTGGCCCTAGAAGCACGCTCACCCCTGTTTTTGCCTCCAACAGGGGGGTTCACCCACGCCCAGGTGCCGACCGGCCCTCAGACACCGGCCCCCACCCGCCAGCAGGGGTCCGCCACACACCATGACCGGCCGCGACACCCAACCCGTCGAAGCGCTGGTGTAGGGGCAGGCATCGGCCGCCAGGCCGAGGGGTTCGCAGCAGAGCATGACCCGCCGCGACACCCCCAGGCGTCAACGCTCCGGCGGAGTGGCCGCTGACGGCCGTCAGGCCGTGCTTGTGCCGTAGGGGCCCTTCGGGCCCTCCGGGCCCATCGCCTCCCCGACCACACGTCCCCCGTTTCCTGATAGCCGCCGACCCGCCGTCGTAGCGGAGCGGGTCAAGGTGGAGCGCCCATGCGGGCGGAGCCCCCACCGCGACAACCTTGAGGCGCGCAGCGGAGACGGCCACAATCGAGCGGCAGGAAACGGGGAAACCCGCACCGGAAAGAAACCCCAACCCACATATGTCCCCCGAAGCGAAGCACGATCAGACCTTCCCGCATCCCGCATCCCGATTTCCTCTGGCGCCAAAGCGGACGCTGCCCTGAAGGTGGACGCTGCCCTGAAGTAGGTCGGCTTCGATCACGTCCGGACCAGAGGCGACCATGCAAAGCTCAGGAGGGGCTCACAGGTAGTGATCGTGCCTCGGCACAAGGAGCTCAAGCGCGGGACGATGGCGTCGATCCCCAAGCAGGCTGGGATGGCCCCGGACGATCTCCGCAAACTTCTCTGAGTGCTTACCGAGTGGATCACCCTCCTGAAATCCCTCGAGGGCTGAGGCCGCGCAGCACCGAACGCTCGTGTCGGGGGCTTGAGTGCTCCGGGCCCCCGTGGCACCATCAAGCCTGTGACCAGCAGATCCGCTGTATCCCAACACCTGAGTGACCTCGCTCGGCTTCGGCGTGTCCGGGACCGGATCGACCGGGAGTACGCCCTACCCCTCGACGTCGCAGCGCTGGCCCGGGGCGCGAACATGTCCGCCGGGCACCTCAGCCGACAGTTCCGCCTCGCCTACGGCGAATCCCCCTACGCCTACCTGATGACGCGCCGCATCGAGCGCGCTATGGCGCTGCTGCGCTGCGGCGACCTCAGCGTCACCGAGATCTGCTTCGCGGTCGGCTGCTCTTCCCTGGGCACCTTCAGTACGCGCTTCACCGAACTGGTCGGGGTGCCGCCCAGCGTCTATCGGTGCGAGGCCGCCAACGCCACGGAGGGCATTGCCCCGTGCGTGGCCAAGCAGGTGACCAGGCCAGTCAGGACCACTCCCGCCAGGACCACTCCCGCCAGGACCACTCCCGCCGGGGACCCTCCCGCCAGGACCACTTCCGCCGGGGACACACCGGTCAGGAATCGAGAAGCGCAGGCCCAGGCCCGGAACTAGCGTGACCTCCATGGACATCACCATTCACTCAAGCTTCCTTCCGCACTCCGACCCGGACGCCTCCCTGGCCTTCTACCGCGACGTCCTCGGCTTCGAGGTCCGCGGCGACGTCGGCTATGAAGGGATGCGCTGGATCACCGTCGGCCCTGCCGACCAACCCGGCACGTCCATCGTGCTGGAACCTCCGGCCGCCGACCCCGGCGTCACCGAGGAGGAGCGCCGAACCATCACCGAGATGATGGCCAAGGGCACCTACTGCGGCATCAACCTGTCGACCCCGAATCTCGACGCCGCCTTCGCGCGGCTGGAAGCCGGGGGAGCCGAGGTCGTGCAGGAGCCGATCGACCAGCCGTACGGGGTCCGCGACTGCGCCTTCCGCGACCCGGCGGGCAACCTGATCCGTCTCCAGGAGCAACAGTGAACCCTCCGGACAACACCGGCGTGACCGGCGCGGAAGGACGCTCGCCCGCGCCGCACGTCGCTGACAGCCACGACTTGATCGCTGTGCGGGGAGCCCGGGAGAACAACCTCAGGGACTTCAGCATCGAGCTCCCCAAGCGCCGGTTGACCGTGTTCACCGGCGTCTCGGGCTCGGGCAAGAGCTCCCTGGTGTTCGACACCATCGCCGCCGAGTCTCAGCGGATGATCAACGAGACCTACAGCGCCTTCCTGCAGGGTTTCATGCCGACGCTGGCCCGGCCCGACGTCGACGTCCTCGAAGGGCTCACCACCGCGATCATCGTCGACCAGGAGCGGATGGGCGCCGACGCCCGCTCCACGGTCGGCACCGCCACGGACGTCAACGCGACGCTGCGCATCCTGTTCAGCCGCCTTGGGGAACCCCACATCGGCCCGCCCGGCGCGTTCGCCTTCAACGTCGCGACGGTGCGGGCGAGCGGGGCGATCACCGTCGAGCGCGGCGAGAGCAAGACCGTGAAACAGACCTTCACCCGCACCGGCGGTATGTGCCCGTACTGCGAGGGCCGCGGCAAGGTCTCCGACTTCGACCTCACCGAGCTCTACGACGACACCAAGTCCATCGCCGAAGGCGCGTTCACCATCCCCGGCTGGAAGTCGGACAGCTGGTGGACCGTGCGGACCTACGCGGAGTCGGGGTTCCTCGACCCGGACAAGCCGATCCGCGACTTCACCGAGCAGGAGATGCGGGACTTCCTCTACCGGGATCCGGTGAAGGTCAAGGTCGAGGGGGTGAACCTCACCTACGAGGGGCTGATCCCCAAGATCCGTAAGACGTTCCTGGCCAAGGACCGGGAGGCGATGCAGCCGCACATCCGGGCGTTCGTCGACCGGGCGGTCACCTTCGCAGACTGCCCCGAGTGCGGTGGCACCCGGCTCAACGAGGCGGCGCGCTCGGCCAAGATCCGCGGCACCAGCATCGCGGACGCGTGCGCGATGCAGATCAGCGACGTGGCGGAGTGGGTCCGCGGTATCGGCGACCCTTCGGTGGCCCCGCTGGTCAAGGCGCTGAGGGACACCTTGGACTCTTTCGTGGAGGTCGGCCTCGGCTACCTGTCGCTGGACCGGCCCGCGAGCACGCTGTCCGGCGGCGAGGCGCAGCGCACCAAGATGATCCGCCACCTGGGCTCCTCGCTCACGGACGTCACGTACGTCTTCGACGAACCCACCGCAGGCCTGCACCCGCACGACGTCCAGCGGATGAACAAGCTGCTGATGCGGCTGCGCGACAAGGGCAACACGGTGCTCGTGGTGGAGCACGAGCCGGAGACGGTCGCGGTCGCCGACCACGTGGTCGACCTCGGTCCCGGCGCCGGCGCGGACGGCGGCGAGGTGGTGTTCGAGGGCACCGTGAAGGGGCTGAGGGACAGCGGCACCGTCACCGGACGCCACTTCGACGACAGCCCCTCCCTCAAGGACTCCGTGCGCACACCCTCGGGGTGGTTGGAGGTGCGCGGTGCCAGCACCCACAACCTGCGGGACGTGGACGTCGACATCCCGCTCGGGGTGCTGTGCGTGGTCACCGGGGTGGCGGGCTCGGGCAAGAGCTCGCTCGTGGAGCAGTCGATCCCCAAGGGCGCCGGTGTGGTCTCGGTGGACCAGACGCCGATCCGCGGTTCCCGGAGGAGCAACCCGGCGACCTACACGGGACTGCTCGAACCGGTCCGCAAGGCGTTCGCGAAGGCCAACGGCGTGAAGCCCGCGCTGTTCAGCTCCAACTCCGAGGGTGCCTGCCCGGAATGCAAGGGCGCCGGGGTGGTCTACACCGACCTGGGGATGATGGCGGGGGTCACCTCCACCTGCGAGGACTGCGAGGGGAAGCGGTTCCTGGCGTCGGTGCTGGAGTACACGCTCGGCGGCCGCGACATCAGCGAGGTGCTCGCGATGTCGGTGGCGGAAGCCTTGGACTTCTTCGGTGCGGGGGAGGCGCGCATCCCCGCCGCCCACAAGATCCTCACCCGGATGGCCGACGTCGGGCTGGGTTACATCAGCCTCGGTCAGCCGCTCACCACCCTGTCCGGCGGTGAACGGCAGCGGCTCAAGCTGGCCACCCATATGGCCGACAAGGGCGGCGTCTACGTCCTCGACGAACCCACCACCGGCCTCCACCTCGCCGACGTCGAGCAGCTGCTCGGCCTGCTGGACCAGCTCGTCGACTCCGGCAAGTCGGTCATCGTGGTCGAGCACCACCAAGGGGTCATGGCTCACGCCGACTGGATCATCGACCTCGGACCCGGTGCGGGTCACGACGGCGGCCGGATCGTCTTCGAGGGAACCCCGGCCGACCTGGTCGCCGACCGCTCCACCCTCACCGGTGAGCACCTCGCGGACTCGGTGGGCGCCTGACCGGGCCCCGTGCACACCTGCCCCGCGCACACCTGTTCCCGACTCATCGGCACCGGTCCGGGCCAGCCTCTCGGCACCGTCCCGGTGCTGAGTCCGGCTAAGCCTCCGCCCCCGTTCTGCTAAGTCTGCTAACGCATGGGGAGACACCCCTGGGTTAGGCTGACGGGAACGTGAGGAGGCCACGGTGCGCAAGGTGTTCGCGGGGCCCCGGCTGCGCAGGCTGCGGCAGGAGCATTCGCTCAAACAGTCCGAACTCGCCCGTGACCTGGGTATATCCGCCGGTTACCTCAACCAGATGGAGCACAACCAGCGGCCGCTGAGTGTGCCCGTGCTGCTGAGGATCACCGAGGCGTTCGGGGTGGATCCCGGGTTCTTCGCCGCCGGCGACACCTCGAGGCTGATCGCCGAGCTAAGGGAGGCCCTCACCGACGTGCCCACCGGGGATCAGGTGAGCGCCGACGAACTCGACGAGCTCGCCTCGGCCATGCCCTCGGTCGCCCGGGTCCTGGTCGACCTGCACCGCCGGTACCGGGACGTCTCGGGTCAGGCCGCGGCCCTGGCGGAGGGGCGTGACGGGGGCGCGGACTCGGTTGCGCCAATGGCCTACGAACAGGTCCGGGACTTCTTCTACGAGCGCCAGAACTACGTTGGTGAGCTGGACGAACGCGCCGAGGAGCTGTCCGAGCGGGAGGGGGCCGAGCCCGGGCGCGCGCACGTCGTCCTGACCCGGCTGCTGTCCGAGCGCCACGGCGTGCGGGTGGAGACTGAGGCTCCCGGCGAGGAGGGTTCCCGGAACCGCGCCTTCGATCCCGCGCGGCGCACCCTCACCCTCGCCGCCCACTTGCGCCCCGGCCAGCGTGCCTTCCAGCTCGCCACCCAGCTGGCCTTCCTCGAGCACGGCGACCTCCTGGACGAGCTCCCCCAGGGCGCGGAACTCGCCACTGAGCAGGCGGTCCGGCTGGCCCGGATCGGGCTGGCCAACTACTACGCGGGGGCCTTCGTCCTCCCTTACCGGGAGTTCCACGCGGCCGCGGAGGCCGAGCGCTACGACATCGAGCTGCTCGCGGACCGCTTCGGGGTCGGATTCGAGACCGTCTGCCACCGGCTGTCCACTCTGCAGCGGTCCCGGCTCCGCGGTGTCCCCTTTTCGTTCGTGCGGGTGGACCGGGCGGGCAACATGTCCAAGCGGCAGTCCGCCACCGGCTTCCACTTCTCCAGGTCGGGCGGCACCTGCCCGCTGTGGAACGTGTACGCGGCCTTCTCCGCGCCCGGCGTCATCCAGCGGCAGATCGCGCAGATGCCCGACGGGCGCACCTACTTCTGGGTGGCGCGCACCGTGACCAGGGGATACGGGGGCTTCGGGGCGGCTCGCAAGACCTTCGCCGTCGGCCTGGGCTGCGAGCTGAGGCACGCGCACCGGCTGGTGTACTCGGCCGGGCTCGATCTGGCGGACCCGAGCGCGGCCGCCCTGATCGGCCTGGGCTGCAAAGTGTGCGAGCGTCCCGCCTGCCCCCAGCGCGCCTTTCCACCAGCTGGACGGTCGCTGCTGGTCAACGAGAACCACAGCACGGTGTCGCCCTACCCGGTCGCCGAACCCGGCCGCTCCTGAGCGCGTCGGGCAGAGCGCGGCCGTTCCTGCCAGAGAACCATCGCGGCCCCGGCCGCACCCGTGGCCATCAGCGCGAACACCCCGAGTGTCGCGGCCTGGCCGACCGCAGGGCCGAGCCATCCCGCGAGCGGGTAGGTGAGCAGGAAGCAGGCGTGGGAGAGCGAGAACTGTGCGGCGAACAGCTTCGGCAGGTCCTGGGCGGCACCCGATCGGCGCAGGAGGCGGCCGGTCGGGGTGAGGACCAGGGAGGTGCCCGCGCCCAGGACGAACCAGCACGCCAACAGCCCCCACCACGCGATCCCGGTCGGGACGGAGGACAGGATCAGGGCGGCCGCACCCAGGCCGGTGGCCAAGACGAACCCGGCGGGCAGCATCACCGGTCGGTCACCGAACCGGTCGAGCACCTTCGGGACCAGCAGGGCCACCGCCATCGAACCCGCTCCGAAGCAGCCCAGTGCGAGTGCCACCTCCGGCTGCCCGAGGCCCAGGTCCGAGCGGACCAGGACCACCGTGTTCACGAGGACGACCGCGGTGGCCGCTGCTACTGCGAGGTTCATCGCCAGGAGTGCCCGGAGCCTGGGAGCGCGCAGGAAGGCGCCGAACCCGAGGAAGGGCGCTGAGCGCTCCCCGGACCCGCCGGAGGGGGAGGGGATCGCGACCGACAGCACCAGCACGGCGGCCGCGAGGAATCCGGCCGCCGTTCCGAGGAACAGGGCCTGGTAACCGACCACGGTGAGCAGGGCCGCCGCCAGAAGCGGGCTGGCCAGGCTCTCCAGGTCGTAGGCCAGGCGCGACAGTGACAGGGCGCGGGTGTAGTCGCGCTCGTCGGGCAGGACGTCCGGGATGGTCGCCTGGAAGGTGGGGGTGAAGGCGGCCGAAGCCGTCTGGAGCAGCAGGATCAGCACGTAGACGTGCCAGACCTCGCTGACCAGCGGCAGGCACAGTGCGCAGATCGCACGGACGGTGTTGGCCGCGGCGAGGAAGGACCGGCGGGGCAGCCGGGTCGCAACGGTCCCCACCAAGGGCGAGATCCCGACGTAGGCGGCCATCTTGATGGTCATGGCGGTGCCGAGCACGGTGCCGGCGTCGGCCCCTGCGAGATCGTAGGCGAGCAGGCCGAGGGCCACTGTGGCCAGGCCGGTGCCGAGAAGGGCGATGACCTGCGCGGTGAACAGGTGGCGGTAGGTCCGGTCGGCGAGTACGTGGAGCACGGGGTTTCTCCAGGGCACTGGTGCGCATGCAAGATGCATATGTGCGCACTTGCGCACATAACAGTAATCTACCGTGCACTCTAGGCTGTGCGCATGTCAACGCATGAGCCGTCGCCCCAACCGAGCCTGTTCCACCCGGAGCCGCCCGGGGCCGATCGGCTCGCCGTGGCATCCGACGTCTTCCGCTTGCTCGCCGACCCCACCCGGCTGCACCTGCTGTGGACCCTGTCCAACGTCGGGGAGGCGGATGTCGGCCAGTTGACCGAGGCTGCGGACGCCTCGCGGACCGCCGTCTCCCAACACCTGGCCAAGCTGCGTTTGTCAGGTCTGGTCGAGTACCGCAGGGACTCGCGCCGGTCCATCTACCGCATGGCTGACGGGCACCTGCGCCGCCTGGTGCTGGAAGCGCTCAACCACGCCGACCACGTCGTCACCGGCGAGCCCGTACACGACTGAGCGGGCCCGTACACGACTGAGCGGGCCCGGTTCACCGGGCCCGCTGTGGATTCGTTCTCGGCTACGGCTGCTCTAGGGGTAGCCCGTTTCCGGGGTCAGCCGTACTGCGGGCCCGGGGCGTGGAAGCCCTGCGCCCGCTCGGCCATCAGGCGGCGCTTGTGGCGGCCGCGGCGCACACCGGTGACGATCATGGTGGGCACACCGATCGCGAGCCCGGCGCTGGGCAGTCCCAGCATCAACACGAGCCCCACCGCGGCGCCGCTCATGATGTCGTCCTCGCCGCCGCCGACGTCGGCCACGGCGAATTCGGCTTCGTTGCCCGTGTAGCGGCACTCCACGAGGTACTCGCCCGCCTCAGCGCCGTTGAAGACGCCGACGAGGTCCCACCGCACGCCGTCGTGGTTCCCGTGGTGGCCGTAGCCGGGATCGCCGAAGTCCCACTTCTGCCCGTCGGGGTCGGTGATCCGGCAGTCACCTTCGGCCCCGCCCTCCGCTGCGAACAGGCCGATGTTGACGTCCCCGTCCTCCAGGACGAAGGTCTCCTCCGAGGAGTCGGCGATCCGGGTTTCGAACTCGGGCAGGCTCACGGCGCTCGCGACGGAGGCGATGAAACCCACGATGCCGCCGATGATCCCGAGCGTCAGGATCCCGGCTCCCACGGCGTACCAGATTCGGCCGGGGCGCAGCTCCTTGGCATCGATCCTCGGTGGCGCGGCCTGCGGGGGATAGGGCGGGTGATGGGGGTAGGTCATGCGTTGTTCTTCTTCCGGATCATCGGGGGACCAATGTGGCTGGTGTGATGCATGGGGACTGAGTCCCGTTTTTCACCAGCCGGTGATGTGGGTCACGGACGGGTTCAGCGGGCCAGGTATGCCCATTTTCATGACGGTTTGTCCAATAATGACAGGTTAACTCTAAAACCTGCTGGCGCTCTGACCTGGTCTTTTGTAGTTTTCGCAGGTCAGAAGGCCTAGACCCGTGCGCGTGAAGTGCCGTTCAATAGACAAGGTTTGTCACCGAGATCAAGGGAAGCAGCCATTAAGCGGACTGAGCAGCAGAACGAGTACTCGACCGATGTGCAGGTTGCACGCGACTACTACAACAGCAGCGATGCCGATACCTTCTATGCCACTGTCTGGGGAGGGACCGACATCCACGTCGGTCTCTACCGCGGGGTCGAAGGGCTTTCCGACACCGACGACATTGCCACGGCCAGCGCCCGCACCGTCGAGCGCATGTCCGCCAGTGTCGCCCCAGACAGCTCCACCAGGGTCCTCGACCTGGGCTCGGGTTACGGCGGGTCCGCCCGTCACTTGGCCGAGGTCTACGGCAGTCACGTGACCTGCCTGAACCTGAGCGAGGTGGAGAACGACTACAACCGCAAGCGCAACGAGCAGGAGGGGCACGAGCACCTCATCGACGTCCTGGAGGGTTCCTTCGAGGACATCCCCTTCGGGAACGGCAAGTTCGACGTGGTGTGGTCCCAGGACGCCATCGTGCACAGCGGCGCCCGCGACCGTGTCCTCTCCGAAGTGGCCCGGGTCCTGGCGCCCGGCGGGAAGTTCGTCTTCACGGACCTCCTCGCGGCGGACCACACCCCCGTGGACACGCTGGGTCCGATCCTGAAGCGGTTGCACCTGTCGTCCATGGGCACGCCCGGCTACTACCGCGAGGCCGCGGGCCGGGCCGGTCTGACCTATGTGGAATTCGACGACCTCAGCACGCAGCTGCCCATTCACTACGGGCGCGTCCTGGCGGAGACCGAACGCCGGTATGACGAGCTGTCGGAGCGCATCAGCACCGACTACCTGGAGCGCATGACGGCCGGGCTGCGCGAGTGGGTGGCCAGGGGCGAGGCCGGAGACCTGGCCTGGGGTATCCACCACTGCCAGCGCTGAGGCACGGGCACCCCGCGGCCACCGGGACGACCGCCTGGTCGAGGTAGCAACGCCGCTATCGCACAGGGGAACTGAGTCCCGTTCTTCTCCAGCCGCTTCGTTCGGCGAAGTCGGTAACGGACAGTGGTCGGGGTGCCACTAACGATAGTTATCAGAGGTTGGGGCGTCCGGCTTGGTACTGCCTGGCGCGGTGTTCTTGGATGAGCCGCTGCCGGTAGTTACTGCGCCGGACCCCGACCGTGATGGTCACGAACAGAGTGGCCAGGAAGCCCAGGAAACTCACCAACAGCAGGCCCAGGAACCCGAGCCCCATCGCCTCGTCGTGGTCGACGGCGATGTCCGTGTCCGCGATCGCGTACTCGGCACCGGCGTCTCCTTCGCACTCCAGCGTGTACGTGCCGGGCATATCGACCGCGACAGAGTAGGCGAGCCGCCAATCGCCGTGGGTGTAGCCGGTCACCCGCTCAACGAACCTCGCGCTGCCTACACCCTCGTCCCGGCTCAGTTCGCAGGCTTCTTCGAACGCCCCGGCGGGGGACACGTACAGGCCCAAGGAGTCCAGCTCGTCCGACCCCACCGTGAATGTGGCGGTGCCGCTCTGTTCGATGGGGTCGGAGGCGAATTCGAGCGAGTTCCGATCCGCGTGGGTGCTGCCCGCCGCCCAGAAGACGGACACGCCCAACACGATGCTGACGGGCAGGCACAGCGCGCCGACCACCATCCACCGGCGGCGGGGACGGAGTTCCTTCGGTGAAATCTCGGGCGGGGGAGGCGGCGGTCCGTGGAAAACGGGACCCTGCTGCCAAGGCTGGCCCGCATGCGCCCCGTGAACCCCGTGGGCCGCGGCGGCCGCGTGCGCGCGACGCGCACGCTGGTGGCCCAACCTGGACGCCCGCACGGCGAACACGGTGATGCAGATACCCAACGACACCACGAAGGCGCCCATGGGGAGCAGGATCCCGCCGACGACCATCGCGGGGTCGTCGCTCGTGGCGTTGGTGAGCATCAGCGTGCTCACCAGGAGGGACACGGGGAAGACCGATCCGCCGATCCAGTACCAGTACCGGGGAGGCCGGACGCCGGGCTCGGAGCTGTCCGTGCCTTGGTGCGCGGTGGCCGAGGGCTGGGCTTGTCCGGGTGGCTGCTGCCGGTACTGCTGTTGCGGGTAGAGGTGGTGGTGCTGCTGGCGCGGATCGGCGCCGTCGGCGGCCGTGTGCGGCCCCGGTTGCGGAGGGGGAGAACTCATGTGCGCAGTGTGCCAGCCGTGTGTGAAAGGTGAGGATTGGGGTGCCCGGTGGGACTCCCTTTCACGGTGTTTGGACCCCCGGAGCCCCAGGGCTTCCCGGTCGGTCGCGGTGGGCCTGCGCCCACTCCCGGGCCATGTGCTCGCGCACGAGCCTTACCCGGTGCGCGGCACGCCTCAGCCCGATCGCGAAGGCGGCACCTGAGGCGACCAGGAGGCCGAGGGGGAATGCGAAGGGGAGCGTCGTGTCGGCGGCGAATCCGTCGAACAGCGGCGCGAGCCCGATGGCGACCGGGAACGCGAGCGGCACGCACAGCACCGCGCACACGTACCAGAGGCGGCGGGGCCGAAGGTCCCGGGCGGGGATCCGGGGCCGCGGGGGCAGCGGTGCCGGGTACCCGGGGTGGCCGGTCGCGAACCGGAGCTGGTGGACGTGCCGTGCCCACTGGGCGGAGAGCCGGGAGGAGCGCGTGGCGTACACCCCGATGAGGACGCCCGCCGACACCGGGAGGCTGAACACCGTGAGCATGGGGGCGAAGACCCCCGCCGCGTGCTGTAGCGGGGGGACGAACAAGAAGAGCGCCAGTGTCAGTGCCAGAGTCGCCGGGGTGCACAGGAATCCGGCCCAGTACCAGGCCAGGGCGGGTTTGACGTCCTGGGGGCCGTACTCCGGCGGGTAGTGCCGGTCTGCGGGCGGATGCACTGCCTGGTGGTTCCGTGGGTACATGTGAGGCCTGTCGCTCGGTCGGGGGTGGGTGGCGTGAGCTCATCTGCGAGCGCCCGTGTCCCATCGGACGCGTTGGGGTACATACATGCAGAGTCCGGGGCAACTCGTCAGTAGTTCTGGCCGAAACCCTTGTCAAGACCCTTCCACGCGGATTCAATCAGGGGTTCCCGGACGAACTTCCGCCGGGTCCGTAGCCGCCGCGACGGAGGAGGGAAGTACCGATGTCCATCGCATGGAACGCGTGGTCATGGGATGCCGATCCCGACACTGTGCGCCGGGACGTCGCGGTCGCCCACGAACGGTTCACGGACTCCGGCCGACTCAGCGGCAGGGTTCGACCGGTGGTCAGCGACTCCTGGCGGCGCAGCGCGATGCACGGCGTGGACCCCGACCGGACCCGGCCCAGTCTCGAACTGGCCGGGTCGACCCTGCTCGACCACCGGGACACCCACCCGCTCTCGGTAGCCATGCCGCTGTTGCGCCGTCTGCTCCTGGACACCGCGCCCGGACCGCAGATCATGGCCGTGGGCGACGTCTCCGGCCGTCTCCTGTGGGTGGAGGGCGACCACAAGCTGCGCAGCAGCGCCGAGTCCATGCACTTCGTCGAAGGCGCCAACTGGCACGAGCGCTCCGCCGGGACCAACGCGCCCGGTGTCGCCCTGGCCCTCGACCACGAGGTCCAGGTCTTCGCCAGCGAGCACTTCAGCCGGGGCGTCCAGCGCTGGAGCTGTTCCGCCGCGCCCTTGCACGACCCCGATACCGGAGCGCTCATGGGCGTCCTCGACCTCACCGGCGAGGACCACCTGGCCTCACCACAGGCACTGGCCCTGGTCCGGGCCGCCGCCACCGCCGCGGAGATGGAGATCCGGGCCCAGCGCATCAGCGGTCTGCTGCCCGCTCCCGGGCTCCCCGCCGACTTGGCCGCACCGGCCCCCACCCTCGCCCGCCTGCGCGTCCTCGGCCGCGACCAGGGCCTTCTCGAACTGGACGGCAACTCCGTCGAGATCAGCGGCCGCCACTCCGAGATCCTGCTGCTGCTCGCCCGCCACCCGCGCGGCCTCACCGGCGAGGCGCTCGGTGCGCTGCTGCACGAGCGCGACGCCTCACCCGTCACCATCCGCGCGGAGATGTCCCGCCTGCGCCGTCTGGTGGGAACGGGGCTGCTCGCCTCCCGCCCCTACCGGCTGCGCCGCCCGTTGGACACCGACCTCGACGAGGTGCGCCGCCACCTGGCCGACGGCGCCTACCGCCGGGCCATCGGTGTCTACGAGGGCCCGGTGCTGCCCCGTTCGGAGGCGCCCGGTGTGGCCGAGGCCCGTGACGAGCTCCAAGCGGAAGTGTGCGAGGTGCTCGCCGCCAAGGCCGACCCTCAGGTGCTGCTGGCCTGGTCGGAGCATCCCGAATGGCGGGAGGATCCGCGGGTGCTGACCGCGGCTCTGCGCGCCGTCGACCCGGACTCCCCGCGCCACGCCGCCCTGCGCGGACGCCTGCGCTGGATCGGCCGCTGACCCGCGCCTCTCTGCTTCCCCGCCTCGCCGTCTCCGCGGCAATCCGCGCGCAACGTTGGGATCGCGCGCAACGTGGTCGCAACCATGGTGTAACTAGCGTCACAGCCCACTGGTCTTCGAAAGTGCCGCCGGGGCAGGAGCTCCGGCGGTACCCCCGATGAAGGAGGCAGAGCACCATGGCGATCTATGCTCCCCCAGGCGAGTCCGGAAGCGTTGTCGACTACAAGCCGCGCTACGAGAACTGGATCGGCGGCGAGTGGGTCAAGCCCGTCAAGGGCCGCTACTTCGAGAACCCCACTCCGGTGACCGGCCGTACTTTCACCGAGGTTGCCCAAGGCGGGGCCGAGGACATCGAACTCGCGCTCGACGCCGCGCACGGCGCCGCCCCGGCCTGGGGGCGCACGTCCACCACGGAACGGGGCATCCTCCTCAACCGGATCGCCGACCGGATGGAGGAGAACCTCGAGAAGCTCGCGGTGGCCGAGGCCTGGGAGAACGGCAAGCCGGTCCGCGAGGCTCTGGCAGCCGACATTCCGCTGGCCATCGACCACTTCCGCTACTTCGCCGCGGCCATCCGGACCCAGGAGGGCCACAGTTCCGAGATCGACGGCGACACCGTTGCCTACCACTTCCAGGAGCCGCTGGGCGTGGTCGGCCAGATCATTCCCTGGAACTTCCCGATCCTGATGGCGACCTGGAAGCTCGCCCCGGCACTGGCCGCGGGCAACGCCGTGGTCCTCAAGCCGGCCGAGCAGACGCCCACGTCCATCCTGGTGCTGATCGACCTCATCGCCGATCTGCTCCCGCCGGGCGTGGTCAACGTCGTCAACGGCTTCGGTGTGGAGGCGGGCAAGCCCCTGGCCTCGAGCCCGAGGGTGCGCAAGGTCGCGTTCACCGGTGAGACCACCACCGGTCGGCTGATCATGCAGTACGCGTCCGAGAACCTCATCCCGGTCACGCTGGAGCTGGGAGGCAAGAGCCCGAACATCTTCTTCGCCGACGTCGCGGCCGAGCGGGACTCCTTCTACGACAAGGCGCTGGAGGGCTTCACGATGTTCGCCCTCAACCAGGGCGAGGTGTGCACGTGCCCCTCGCGCGCCCTGGTGCAGGAATCGATCTACGACAGCTTCATGGGCGACGCCCTGGCCAGGGTCGGACAGATCAAGCAGGGCAACCCGCTGGACACCGACACCATGCTCGGTGCGCAGGCCAGCAACGACCAACTGGAGAAGATCCTCTCCTACATCGACATCGGCCGTAAGGAGGGCGCCAAAGTACTCTCCGGCGGCGGCCGTGCGGAGATGGAGGGCGACCTCGCGGGCGGCTACTACGTCACCCCGACCGTGTTCGAGGGCCAGAACTCCATGCGGATCTTCCAGGAGGAGATCTTCGGCCCCGTGGTGTCGGTGACCCGCTTCAACGACTACGCCGACGCGATCAAGACCGCCAACGACACCCTCTACGGGCTCGGGGCCGGCCTGTGGACGCGCGACAACAACACCGTCTACCGGGGCGGACGCGACATTCAGGCGGGCCGCGTGTGGGTGAACAACTTCCACGCCTACCCGGCGCACGCCGCCTTCGGCGGTTACAAGCAGTCCGGGATCGGCCGCGAGAACCACAAGATGATGCTGGACCACTACCAGCAGACCAAGAACCTGCTGGTCAGCTACTCGGAGCAGCCGATGGGGCTGTTCTGATGGACACCTCCCGAAGCGGCGACGCGACGGTGGAGCGGGTGGCCGTCACCGACAAGGCGGCGGCCCTGCTCCGGGAGCTCCACGCCGACCACGGCCCGCTGATGTTCCACCAGTCCGGCGGCTGCTGCGACGGCAGTTCGCCGATGTGCTACCCGCTCGGGGAGTTCCGCACCGGGGATTCCGACGTGCACCTGGGCGATCTGGAAGTGGGGCTGCCCGAGGCGGTGCCGGTGTGGATGTCGCGCTCCCAGTTCGAACTGTGGAGCCACACCCACCTGACCATCGACGTCGTCCCCGGGCGGGGCTCCGGCTTCTCCGTCGAGGCCCCGACCGGGAACAGGTTCCTGGTCCGTTCACGCCTGATGACCGACGAGGAGGCCGAAACGCTCTAGACCACGCCTTAGGGCGCGGCCAGCGGACACTTACCCTGCTGCGCGTCGCCCCAGCGGCACTGTCACGGCGTTCTCATCAGTCGAAAGCCAAACCCGGGCTTACTCCTTCTTCGGCCTTGTGCCAGCACCGCCCACCCGTCGCCCGCCACCACCCTCAACGGACGCCTCCGGCGCAGTACCCCACGCCGCTCGCGACGGGCAGCATCCACCGACCACGCCCTAGGCGTCCGATGAGGGGAAAAGGCCGAGGGCCGGAGGGAAGCGATGTCCCTCCGGCCCTCGGTCATGTCTGCAACCTGTGCCGCGGCTGCCACGGGTACGACCCGTGTGCCCTACGAAGCGTCGCCGCGCTGTTCGGGGGGACGCTGTGCCGCGGGGCGCTGGGTATCGAGGTCTTCGGCCAGCTCGTCGATGACCACCAGGTCCCGGCGGATCCGCCCGGACCGGTAACCGACCCGCGCGGCGATGTGACCCGCCACGGGAACGGTGACGACCTGGAACAGGCCCACCAGGATCAGGGTGCCGACGCTGAACACGCCGGTCTCCTCCTGCGGGAGGATCCGCAGGGCGATCCCCACCAGCACCAGCAGCAGGCCCAGGACCTGCGGCTTGGCCGCGGCGTGCATCCGGGAGAGCAGGTCGGGGAAGCGCACCAGGCCCACCCCCGCCACGAACGAGAGCAGGGCCCCCGCCAGGATGCACAGGATCGCGATCCAGTCGAGGATGTCGATCAGCTGATCATTCACGGCCTTCCCCCTCTTCCTTGACGGAGGGCTCGACCGGCGCGGGGAACGCCGTGTCCTCGTCCTCGTCCGCGTGTTCCTCGGGGCGCCGGGCCACGAACTTGGAGATGCTGATCGAGCCCACGAAGCCCAGCAGCGAGAGCACCAGCAGCGTGGGCAGGATGGTGGGGTCCCGGAAGAACGCCGCGTAGGCGCCGAGCCCCGTCAGGGCCGAGGCGAGCAGCACGTCGACGGAGAGCGCACGGTCGAGGATGCTCGGCCCCAGCAGCAGGCGGGCCGTGCCGAGGAGCGAGGCGACGCCGAGCAGGACGGCGACGATGATCCACAGAGTGTTCACGCGTTCCCCTCTCCGGCGGCCTTGGCGGCCTCCAGGGCGGCGATGTCCTCACGGGTGCCCAGGCCTCGCACGATCCGCTCCTCCAGGTAGTGGATGTCCACCTTGGCGGCCTCGGCTGCGGTCTCGGACTCCGCACCCAGCACGTGCACGTAGATGATGTGCTCGGGCTGGGCGACCTCGACGATCACACTTCCCGGGATGATCGAGACGGAGATCGAGGTGCACACGAGCATCAGGTCGGAGTCCGTACGCATCCGTACGGCCACCACCGCGCTCTTCACGGGCTCGCCGGGCCGGAACACCTGGGCGGTCACCTGGAAGCTGGCGACGACCATCTGCCACAGGATGTAGAAGAACATCCGGACGCCCTGCACCGGCCAGAACCGGAATCCCGGGGCGATGGGCGGCATCGGGAAGATCATCATGATCATTACGGACAGCACGAAGCCCAGGACAGCCAGTCCCAGAGACCCGGGGCGCATGTGGAAGCCGTCGAAGAGCAGCAGCCACACCACGGTCATACCTAGGGCGACCGGGATCTGGACCTTGCCGAGCCTGCGCCGGAGCGCCAGCGCGCCCAGCTTCTTCTTTGTCTGCAGGTCGTTCATCGGGAACCTCCGAGGACGGCCTCGATGTAGGGCGTCTGCGCCATCAGCTCGGCCGCCGCTTCCGAGGAGTAGGCGATGAGCGGACCGGCGAACACGGTCATGGCGAGCCCGAACGCGACCAGCGCGATCGTCGCCCCCACCATGCTCTTCGGCAGGACCACCGACGTCACCACCGGGGTGGCGGCCGTCGTGGTGTCACTCAGGCGGGAGGACGGGCCGACCGCCTCACCCGACGGGCCGAACGCCGCGGTCGAGGTGTCGTCGGCCTCGGAGTCGTCCAGCACCGTGCCGGGCTCGGCCACCATGCCCTCGGCGGGAGTACGCCAGAACGCGTAGTTCCACACCCGGGCGATGACGTACAGCGTCAGCAGGCTCGTCAAGGCCGAGGCCCCGACCAGCGTGTAGGCGAGCGGGGTGCCCAGTTCCACGCCGGCCTGCATCAGGCCGACCTTGACGAGGAAGCCCGACAGCGGCGGGATACCGCCCAGGTTCATCGCCGGGATGAAGAACAGGATGGCGAGCATCGGGGCGATCTTGGCGAGACCGCCCAACCGATCCAGCGAGGTGGACCCGCCTCTTCGTTCGATCAGCCCGGTGATGAGGAACAGTGTGGTCTGCACCGTGATGGTGTGCGCGAGGTAGAACACCGCGCCCGCCATGCCCAGCTCGTTGCCGACAGCCACACCGAACACCATGTAGCCGATATGGCTGACCAGGGTGAACGACAACAGACGCTTGATATCCGTCTGTGCCACCGCACCCAGGATGCCGATGACCAGGGTCGCCAGGGCCAGCCACATGAGCGCGTTGTTGAGCTGTTCCCCGGGGAAGAACAGGGTCTGCGTCCGGATGATGGCGTAGATGCCCACCTTGGTCAGCAGGCCCGCGAACACCGCGGTGACCGGGGCCGGAGCCGTGGGGTAGGAGTCCGGCAGCCAGGCGGCCAGAGGGAACACCGCCGCCTTGATGCCGAACGCGATCAGCAGGATCACCTGCAGGATCAGCGCCAGCTCGGAGGAGATCCCCGGGAGGCGCTCGCCCAGCTGGGCCATGTTCACCGTGCCGGTCGCGCCGAAGATCAGCGCGATGGCGATGAGGAACAGCACCGAGGAGACCAGCGACACCACCACGTAGATGGCGCCCGCCCGCATCCGCGACTGCGTACCTCCGAGGGTCAGCAGCACATAGCTGGCGGTCAGCAGGATCTCGAAGCCGACGTACAGGTTGAAGAGGTCTCCCGCGAGGAAGGCGTTGGAGACACCGGCCACCAGGATCAGGTAGGTCGGCTGGTACACCGAGAGCGGTGCCACCTCGCCCTTGTCCGCCATCCCCTGGCCGATGGAGTACACCAGCACGGCCAGGGTGACCGCGGCGGAGACCGTCACCAGGAGCGCGGACAACCGGTCTGCCACCAGATTGATGCCGACCGGCGCCTCATAACCGCCGACGTGGACGACCTGGGGACCGAACATGTCGGCACCCACCATCAGCGCTGCACCGACCACCAGCACCAGCGCCAGCGCGATGACGCTGATCGCCTGCTGGAGCCGTGGCCAGCGGATACCCAGAGCCAGCTTCACACCCGCCGCGAAGAGTGGCAGCACCACCGGGAGGGCAACGAGGTAGTGCAGGATTCCCGAGAAGTATTCCCATCCCATGGTCAGTCGTTCCCTTGCAGGTCGCTGTCCTCTGCGCGAGCCAGGCGTTCACGCTCTGCCCGCATGGTCTGGCGCGCCTGGCGCCGCTGCGAACGGATGCGGCGGCGCAGCTCGCGCCACAGCTCGCGTTCGGCGGCACGGTCGGCGCGCCGGTGCTCACGCAGTCGCTTGCGGCCCAGACGGATCCGGCCGCGCAGTTCCGTCACCTGGTTGACCATGCTCTGCTGGCGGTCGGCCAGCCTGCGCGCGGTCTCCTCGGAACGCTCATCGCCCTGGCTGTCCTCGGATTCGACCTCGAACCGGGCCAGTTCGGCCTGGGCCGCCGCGATCTCCGCCTTGATGCGGGCCTGTTCGGCCAGCTCCTGGGCGTCGGCCGCGGCGATGGTGGCCTGGAGTTCGGCCCGCTGGCGGCGGATGTCCGCCCGCAGCCTGCGCCGTTCCTGCACGAAGCGCTGCCGCACGGCACGGCGGCCCTCGCCCTGCACGATCCGAAGGTCCTCGGCGTCGTCCTGGACCTCGTCGTTGCCCTCGAGCTGCCAGCTCCGATAGGCCAAGGCCAAGAGGAACGCCGTCAAGCCGAGGGTGATGACGATCGCCGTCAGGATCATGACCTGTGGCAGCGGGTCGGTCATCTCGTCCTCAGGGGTGAACCAGAGGACGGGGGGACCGCCCGGCTGCCCGGCCATGGCCAGCAGCATCAGGTTGGCGCCGTTGCTCATCACGATGAAGCCCAGCAGCACACGGGTCAGGCTGCGCTCCAGCATGAGCACGACACCGACCGCGACGAGGACCCCGATGACGATGACGATGGTCAGACTTGGTGAGTCGTTCACGAGGTGACCTCCTCGGCTCGTGCGGGGGCCCCTGTATCCCCGGACTCCTCTGCGTGCGCGGCGTCCCTTTCGACCTGTTCGTCGATCCGGGCGCCGAGGCTGCGCAGGATGTCCAGGATCAGTCCGATGACCAGTAGGTACACGCCGATGTCGAAGATCAGTGAGACCGTGAGGTGCGGTTCGCCCAGGAACCCGAGGTTGATGTAGCCGTGGGCTCCGGCGAAGATGTCACCGCCGAAGATGGCACCACCGATCGCCACGCCAGTGGCCACGGCGAGCCCGGCTCCGAGGAGGGCGCCCGGCTGCAGCCAAGCGCTGGCGTACAGCTCGTACCTGCCGCCCGCGAGGTAGCGGACGATGAACGCCAGGCCCGCCACCATGCCGCCGGCGAAACCGCCGCCGACGTCGGTATGGCCGGTGAGTAGCAGGTACACGGAGATGATCATGATGACCGGGAAGAGGAAGCGCGAGACCACCTCGAAGATGAGCGATCGCCGTTCGGTCGGCAGGCTTGCCGCGCCGGGCAGCCATGTGCGGTTCCACCCCGGCTTGACGTGCATGTTCCGCGGAGCGACCCGGAGCTGGCCCAGGTCAACACTGCTCCGATCGTCGGCGGGCTGCGGGGCGTTGGTGACGGACAGGGCCATCACCCCGCCCGGTGCCTTGCGGGGCTGGGCCCGACGGCGCACGAACATCAGACTGGCGACACCGGCGGCCGCCGCCGCGATCACCCCGAGCTCACCCATGGTGTCCCAGACACGGACGTCGACCAGGAGTACCGAGATGATGTTCTCGCCTCCGGCCTCGCGGGCCGCCGCGCCGTAGCCTTCGGCGACCGAGGGCTCCTGGCGCCCGGCTAGTGCGTACCAGGTCATGGCCGCCGCCACCAGTCCGGTGGCCGCGCCGATCACCATGTTCCAGATCCGGCGTCCGCGCAGGGCGGGGGCGGAGAAGTGCGACGGGAAACGGCGCAGCACCAGGACGAAGACCACCAGGCTGACGGTCTCGACGAGGAACTGGGTGAGCGCGATGTCGGGGGCGCCCTGCAGGTAGAACAGGGCTGCCACGCCGTACCCGCCGATGCCGACGAGGATCACCGCGTACAGGCGGCGCCGCACGAACAGGATCAGCAGGCAGGTGATCACGACGATCAGTGCCGGGATGACCTGCACCGTGGCGTCCCAGAGGCGCAGCTGCGGGTAGTCGCCGGACCAGATCTGGCCGGTGACCATCGGGATGCCTGCGGCAGCCACCATGAACACCAGGATGGTGCCGAGGTAGACCGGCAGGGAGCCGCGCTGGGTGCTACCGGTGACCTGCAGGGCCACGTTCTCCAGCCCGGCCATCATCCGCCGGTAGTTGCGCTCCGGGTTGACGACGGCCATCCGGGTGCCCAACAGCGCCACGCGGTTGCGGAAGTAGAAGAGCACCAGACCGCCGGCCACGGCAATCGCGGACAGCAGCAGCGGAAGCTCCCAGCCGTGCCACAGGGCCAGGTAGCTCTCGTAGGCGCCGGGCGTGGCGGGAACGGTGTCGGCGTAGGCCGCGAACAGGGGGTCGGTCCAGCTCGAGACCAGACCGCCGACCAGGCTCAGCCCGGCCAGGACCACCGCGGGTGCCAGGAACAGCGCACCGGGCGCGTGGACGTGGGTGTCCTGCACGCCTTCCTTGTCGAAGAAGGCGCCCCAGAGGAAGCGGAGGCTGTAGGCGACCGTGAAGGTGGACCCCAGCACCAGGCCGACCAGGACCAGGGTGTCGAACGCGCCGCCGCCGTCGAGGTAGGCGCCGAAGGCGAGTTCCTTGGCGACGAAGCCGGCGGTGGGCGGCAGGCCGGCCATGGAGGCCAGTGCCACGACCGACACCCAGAAGGTGCCGGGCATGGAGCGGCGCAGACCGGACAGCTCGCGCAGGTCCCTGGTTCCGGTGCTGTGGTCGATGATGCCGACCGAGAGGAACAGCGGGGCCTTGAACAGCGAGTGCGCGACCAGCATCGCGAGGCCGGCCAGGGCGGCCGCCCGGGTCCCGGTGCCCAGGAGGGCGATGAGGAAACCGAGCTGGCTGATGGTGCCGTAGGCCAGGACGAGCTTGAGGTCGTACTGGCGCAGCGCCTTCCAGCCGCCGAAGACCATGGTGGCCACACCGAAGGCCAGAGCCATGCTCTGCCAGACGACGACGTCGTCGAAGGCCGGGGTGAGGCGGGCGACCAGGTACACACCCGCCTTGACCATCGCCGCGGCGTGCAGGTAACCGGAGACCGGCGTGGGTGCCTGCATGGCCGCGGGCAGCCAGAGGCTGAACGGGAACAGCGCCGACTTGGACATCGCGCCGATCATGATCAGCACGAGGGCGGCGTTGATCACGGCCCCGGCTTCGGGCGGGTTCGCGACGATCTCGGAGATCACGTAGGTCCCGGCGGTCTCGCCGAGCATGATCATGCCGACCAGCATCGCCAGACCACCGAAGACCGTGATGGTCAGGGCGGTCATCGCCGCGCGCCGGCTGTCCTGGGACTCGGCCTTGTGGCCGACCAGGAGGTAGGAGAAGACCGAGGTCAGCTCCCAGTAGATGAAGAGCTGAATGAGGTCGTCGGCCAGGACGAGGCCGATCATGGCCCCGGCGAAGGCGACGAACACCCCGGCGAAGCGTCCGATGCCGGGTTCGGAGTCGTCGAAGTAACGCGCGCAGTAGATCAGGATCAAGGCGCCCACGCCGGCGGCGATGAGCGTCATGACCAGCCCGAGGGCGTCCATGTGGAGGCCCAGCCGCAGTGCGAACTCGGGGGCCCAAGCGACGGACTCGTTCAGCGCCTCGCCACGGAGGACGTCCGGCAGCTGGAACAGGACCCACACGGTGGCCAGGGCGGGGACGATCGCGAGCGCGTAGAACCCGTTACGGCCCCATAGGCGCACCAGTAACGGCGCGACCGCAGCTGTGATGAAATGCGCGACCAGCACTGTTGTCAATGCGCCCCTCCCGGACCGGTCCGGGCCCACCCGGGTCCCCGGGCGGACGTCCACCACCCCCGCAGCAAACAACTCCGCCCACACGCTGATCTGTGGGCGGGGTGTATGTGCCGTTTTAAGGGGCAATGTTCTACTTGAACTTGCGTGCGCAAGCTATTTAATAGCTAGACTACACATACGTCAAACCACCGCACGGGTCTGGGGCCCGTGCAACACGCCCAGCATGCGAGGACCGTTTCGTGCCCGACGAGACCCCTGAGCCCTGCTCTGATCAGCAGGAAGTCACCCACTCCAACCCGGAGGAGCTCGAAGAGTTCCAACGTGTGTGGACCGAACTGATCAACGCGGCGCTACACGCCCGCGCCCGCGGCGGCCACGGGCATCGCGGTGCTGAGGAACTCACCCTGACACAGTCGTTGCTGATGGAAGCTGTGCGTGGCCTGGACAATCCGAGTGTCGGTGCGGTTGCTCACATCGTCGGTGTGTCATCGCCCTCGGCGACCCGGATGATTCAGCAGCTCGAGCGCAAGGGCATGCTGTGCCGCCGCCGCTCCGACCGTGACGAGCGCAGCACCGTCGTCACGATCACGGAAGATGGCGAACAGGTCCTGGCCGAGCGCCGCAAGTACATGGAGCGCAAACAGCGGCAGGTCTTCGACGCGATCAGGCCGTCCCTGCGCCCCGTCGTCCTCGACGTCCTGCGCGACCTGCGCGAAGCCATAGACGACACGTGATCCCTGCGGTTCTCTGGGCCGGTCTGCCGTGGGCAGATCTGCCCCGGGCCGAAAAGGTGGAGGTCAGAGCTTTCCTCGACGCACGCTGAAAGCACCGGCGGGAGCGGACGAGTGGTCCGCGTCCGAAACGCCGGTCCGAGGAGGGCCAATGCCGATACACCACCAGTTCGCCGCGGAGTACCCCCCGAGCGGCACCTTCGACGACCAGCTCGCCGCGCGCCTGCTGCGCAGCCGCGTCGTCATGCTGGGCACGCAGGTCGACGAGGACAGCGCCAACCGGGTCTGCGCGCAGATCCTTCTGCTCGCCGATGAGGACCCGCACAAGGACATCACCCTGGCGATCAACAGCCCGGGCGGGGTCGTCTCCGCCGGTCTGGCCATCTACGACACGATGAACTTCATCCCGAACGACGTGTCCACCCTGGTCATGGGATTCGCCGCGAGCATGGGCCAGTTCCTGGCCTGCACCGGAGCCCCCGGCAAGCGGTACAGCCTGCCGAACGCGCGGATCATGATGCACCAGCCCTCGGGCGGGCTGGGCGGGACCGCCGCCGACATCGCCATCCAGGCCGAGAACCTGGCGCACACCAAACAGACGATGATCCGGCTGATCGCCGGGCACAGCGGTCAGAGCGAGGAGACCATCGCCAAGGACCAGCACCGGGACGCCTGGTTCACCGCCGAGGAGGCGCGGGAGTACGGGTTCATAGACCACGTGGTCGACTCGGCGGGACAGATGGCGGGCGGTATGCGCCTGGGCGGGAACTCGCCCGGGTTCGCCACGCGGACGGGGGGTTCGAAGTGAGCGGTCGTTACACGGTTCCAATGGTGGTCGAGCGGACACCGAACGGAGAGCGCTCGTTCGACGTGTTCAGCCGCCTGCTGTCCGAGCGGATCATCTTCCTGGGCACCCCGATCGACGACGACGTGGCCAACGTCGTCATGGCCCAGATGCTGCACCTGGACTACGAGAGCTCAGAGATGGACATCCAGCTCTACATCAACTCCCCGGGCGGCTCGAACACCGCCCTGACCGCCATCTACGACACGATGCGCTTCGTCCGCTCGGACGTGGCCACCGTGTGCATGGGGCAGGCCGCTTCTGCGGGGGCCGTACTGCTCGCGGCCGGGACCCCCGGCAAACGGACCGCCCTGGAGCACGCCCGCGTGCTGCTCCACCAGCCTTCCGCCGAGGGGCGCGGAGAGGCAGCGGACCTGCAGATCCAGGCGGCCGAGATCCTGCGGATCCGCGCCCAGGTGGAGGACATCCTGGCCCGGCACACGGGACAGACGCAGGAGCAGCTGCGCGCCGACACCGACCGGGACAAGATCTTCACCGCCCAGCAGGCCGAGGAGTACGGCTTGGTGGACGGCGTGATCACCACCAGGGAACTCCGGGAGCCGGTCACTGCCTAGCGTGGACGGCGGCGGTCCCGGACCGGAAGGCCCGGGACCGCCTGGGCAACGCGCGGCGGGATGGGCCGGACGCGATGCCGTTCAGGGACCGGGGACAAGCGGTCGAGAACCGTGGTGCGGTCAGGAGCCGGGCTCAGGCGGCCAGGGACATGACCCTGGTCTGCCCGGCTCGGGAAGCGGCGGTCCCGTTGACCGGGGAGAGGTGTGCCTGCCGTGCCCCGGCCCGTTCGAAGCGGGTCAGGTGGGTGCGCTGGTAGAGCTCGCCGAGGACGTCGGCGATGCCCAGGCCCAGGGAACGGTAGATCGCGGCGAGGAGTTCGGAGGAGGCCTCCTTGCGGCCGCGCTCGATCTCCGAGAGGTAGGGCAGAGACACCTGGGCGTCCTCGGCCACCTCACGCAGGGTCCGGCCCTGTTCCACGCGGGTGCGGCGCAGCAGGTCACCGATGAGGTCGCGCATGAGCGGCTCCTCCGGGCCGTCCCCGGAGCGGTTACCCCTGCGGGCCGCGTCCAGGGCGTGTAGGACGCTTTCGGACATCGGTGCCTCCCGGTAGCTCTGGATCCCGACTTCTGAGCTTACGTCGGGGAGGGGCGGTGCGGGAGGGGCCCGGTGGCCTTCTGCGGACGGCAGAAGTCGACAGCCGGGCCCGGGCGCGGCCCACCCGAGAGGGCTTAGTAAGGTGTGGCTTGCCTAACTCTTGGAGGTTCCACCCATGGCCACCACCCCTCTGACCAAGCCCGCTGTCCCGGCCACGGGCTCGTCCGAGCACTGGACGACCATCGTCGACCAGCTCACCCGGCGCCAGTTCGGCCTCGCCGGTGCGGCCGCGTTGGCCGTGACCGCTTGCGGCCAGGCCTCCGAGGAGCCCGACGACGCCGCCGAAGGCCGCGAGGTCGAGGACGCGATGGGCACCGTCACCGTCCCCGAGGAGGCCCAGCGCGTCGTGGCCCTGGACAGCCTGGTGATCGACACCGTCGTGGCGCTCGACGGCCCGCTCGTCGGGGCCGCGCAGGCCGGTTCCGTCGACACCCTCCCGGTCTACCTGGGCGACGCGGTCGAGGAGGTGGAGATCGTCGGGTCCATCGAGGAGCCCAACATCGAGGCGATCGCGACCCTGGAGCCCGACCTCGTCCTCGGCACGAAGCTGCGCCACGAGGACTTCCACGAACAGCTCTCCTCCGTCGCCGCGACGGTCTTCGTCGCCGAACCCGCCATCGGGTGGCAGGACAACGTCCTGCTCGTCGGCGAGGCGCTGGGCCGGTCCGAGCGCGCGGAGGAGGTGCTGGGGGAGCTGCTCGCCGAGGCCGTGGACACCGGACTGGCGGTCGGCGCCGAAGGCAGGACCGTGCACGTCCTGCGCAGAGTGGACAACGGTGTGCGCCTGCACGGCCCGGGTACGTTCTCCGGTTCGGTCCTCGGAGAGATGGGTTTCACCGTCCCCGACATGGACTGGGACGACAACGACATGACGGAGCTGTCCTTCGAAAACCTCGACCAGGTCGAGGCGGACATCGTGTTCGTCACCGAGGACACCGACCTCGACGACGAGATCCTCTCCGGTGTCCCCGCCGTGTCCGAGGGCAACGCCCACCCCGTCGACGACCGCACCTGGATCTCCGGCATCGGAGTCATCGGCGCGGGGCGGATCATCGCCGACGTCCGCGGCTTCCTCGGCTGAGGTACCTAAGGCACCCGCCCGAGTCTGAGGTACCGGCACTCCGGGCCTAAGTCATCGCGTCGGGCGCGTTTCTACGGTCCTCTTCCGATGTGCTGCCCGGGGCCTTAGCGCGAGTCTGTAAGCAGCCGGGAAAACGCACCCGGCACACAGACCCGGAGGAGACGCCATGCACCCCGACCTCAGCGCCCAGGCCGCAGACCTCTACCGCGCCGAGATGGAGCGTGCCGCCCTCCGCGAGCGCCGGGCGGACCGGGCCCGGACCCGTCCCCGGACCCTGTGGGCGCGGATTCGGACTCCGCGCCGGCCCCAGACCCTGGCCGCCTGAGCCAGGGCAAGGGGCCGCGGCCCGTAGCGCACGAGCTGCCGCAGAAGGAAGTGCCGTGTCGAGCGGGGTTCGACACGGCACCTCTGGCGTGCGCGGTGTCCGGAGCGGCGGGGTTCCGGTCGCTGCCGGGTGAACGGCTATCCGCCCGCCCCGCAGAGCGGGGCCTCGCAGCGCAGGAGTTCGAGCGCGTCGACCCACCCGTAGTCGGGGTCCTCCTGGGCCCAGACGATGTGCGGCCGGTCGTCGCCGTCGAGCTCGACGGAGCCGAAGGCGGGCGCCTCGTCCAGCGCCGCCAGCGGGAGCGTGGTGGACTCCGCGCACCCCGGGTCCTGGCAGGAGACCAGAACCAACTGACCCGTGTCCGTTTCAGGGCCGTCGGTCTCGTTGAAGGTGACGACCCGGGGCAGCCCCGCCGAGTCCACGGCCAGGCCGGGAACCGGCCGGGAGTACCCCGGGCCGGTGAGCTCCCGCTCCTCCCAGACGGAACAGGAAGCGTCCTCGCAGTCGATCAGCCGAGCGCTGCCGTCCTCCGGTGCCCGGTAGGCGACGACCGGGGTACCGTCCGGGCGCAACTCGACCCGGGCGCCGAAGGGGCGCTCGCGATCGGTACTGGCGGTCCAGTCCCGGTCGGGCTCGACCAGCTGGCGCACGGCGGGATCCTCACAGCCCTCGTCGGCGCACGTCACCAGGGTGAGTTCACCGCTCGGCAGGTCCATGGCGGTGACAGCGATCCCGCCGTCGGCCCCGGCCGCGACCTCCAGTGCCGCCGGATCCCGGTCCCCGCCGTTCGTCTGCAG
Organism: Nocardiopsis oceani; assembly: GCF_054777395.1. Taxonomy (NCBI): domain Bacteria; kingdom Bacillati; phylum Actinomycetota; class Actinomycetes; order Streptosporangiales; family Nocardiopsidaceae; genus Nocardiopsis; species Nocardiopsis oceani. The sequence continues at coordinate 99,208 of NZ_BAAHAR010000023.1, read as the reverse complement.
CGGAACAGGGGGAAGACCGACGGCCTCGTGGTCCGAGCAGAAGGCGTCCTCGCACACCCACAGTGTGAGGTCCCGTGCCTCGGGCTCCTCCGCGGAGTCCTCGGGTGGCACCGCCGTGTGGGTGACCAGCACGGGATCCTCGTCGAGCGCGGCCATGGCCAGGTGCTCCACCTCCACCTCGTCCGCGAAGACTTCCGCGGAGTCGAACGGTTCCTCGGACGGATACTGGCTCGGTACTTCCCCGGAGTGGTCGCACCGTCCCTCGCAGGCGGAGATCCGTAGACCACTCGCACCCTCTCGCGCCCAATCGGCGACCACCAGCCAGTCTCCGGCCTTCGTGTGGGCCGTTTGGCCGTAGAACACCGTGGTCACGGAGCGGAAATCACCGCAGTCAGGGTCGCAGTCGCCCTTGTAGACAACGCCGCGCGCCGCGATGAGCACTTCCGTGGGTGAGCCGTCGGTCCGCATTGTGACCGAGGTCGAGTCATAGACGGCCCAATTGGTTTCGAAGGACGCGGTGGTGACCGCTGGCGTTCCGGACGGGTTGGCCCACGCGGTGACCGGGGCGATGAGCGGTGGCAGGAGCAGTGCGGCCAGGGCAACGGCGGCGGTCCGCGCGGGCCGGGTCCGGGTGGGGCCGACCGCGCGCGGAAGCCGTCCCCTGACACGGTCCATGTCGAGGAAGGCCAGTGCGTATCCCGTCCTCACCGTGGCGAAGGGGGCGTGCAGGAGGGGAGCGCACAGGAGCAGGAGCACCCACGGCCACAGCAGCATCGGCCCGAAGAAGCTGACGAAGGTGACCTGCGCGAAGGCGGGGATCGGGAGGGGCAGCCCCTCGGCGGCCCACACCAGTCCCGTGTTCGTCCCCCAGGAGACGCCCAGCGCCAGCAGTACGAACACGAGGTGGACACCGGGCCGGTTGCGGCGCAGCCGCCGGACGGTGCGCCGGGCCTCGCCCAGGCCGGTGTCCGCGATCAGGGCGACCGGCAGTGACAGGATCACCGGGTCGTAGAACATGATCGCGACAAAGCCGACAATCACCCCGAAGGACAGCACGAGGACGGGTGGAAGCTCCAAGAGGAGTAGGGGATACACGATGGCGACCGCGGTGACCACCGCCAGGAGCGAGATCTGCACCGCCCACCCGAGAACCGTCGGATACCGGCGCAGGGAGCGCCGCCACGCGGGGCCCACCGGAACACGGTGACCGAGCATGGCGCCGCCGCCGACCAGGATCCCCGCGCCCAACGCGACGGGACCCCCGACGAGGGTGAGGACCCCGGCGGCCGCCGCCAGCCAGAGACCGGCCGTCCTCGGTTCACCGCTGGGAGTCAGGGCGCCTTCGGTGACCGTTCCGTCGAGGGACTGGACCACCAGCAGTGCCTGTGCCGCCAGCAGTGCGGGCAGCAGCGGCACGATGGTCGCGGTGAGCAGCGCACCGGCCCCGCGCACATAGGTGGTGATCGTCAGCCAGAACACTCCGGGCCCGTGCCGTCGTGGTAGCGGAACCGTATCGGTGGTGTAGGAGGTGCAACGCGGTGCTTTCGGGTCCGCCTGGTCACCGGCAGGGTAGTTTTCGCTGCGCTCCGGGGGGTTCTCTTCCGGCATCCGTGCCTTCCAGCCTCGCGGTGTGGCGGCGGGGTACCCGGACGGAGCCAGCGTCGGGTCGGCCTCGCCGGGGCCGAGGGCGCGAACGCGTCCCCGGCTATGTGACCCCGTCGCTTCCGTGGGGGCCATTCGCCCGTACCTACGATGGCCGGAACGGGTGGTCGGGTTCGGATGAGTTCAAGCCCTTGTGGCGGAGGAAGTGCGCGCTGCGGCGCGCGCTTGGGGGAACCCGACGAGCGTTCAGTAAGCCCGACGCCCGTAAGGACGGTAGGCCGCACGTGCGTGTGGGTTCCTGTGCTCTCGCGTTGTCGGGTGCTGGGACCTCATCCCGGACCAGAGCCTCAGCGGTTCGGTTCGCGAGGGCGGGTGTCCACCGCATCCGAGGCGACGCACTTCGGGGGCCGGGCCGGGGCCGGAGGCGGTCGGGAAATCCCGTGGATGCGGTCACCGCCGCGATAGTAGCCTCGCGTGATGTTCGAGTCCCCCGCGCGCTTCTGGTTCGCCGTCGGTCTTCTGGTTCCCGCCTCTGCTCTCTTCGGTTGGGCCGTGCTGACGATCCACGGTGTACCAGGGGAGGAGTGGACGTGGACAGTACCGGGGATTCTGGTCGTGGCCGCGGTCTCGGTTCCGGTGTTGGCCCTGATCCGCTGGGACGAGCTGAGGGGTGCAACCCGTCGGCCGGAGCCCGAGGCACCCGTTGGGACTTCCGGGGCCGCCGGGCTCAGATGGCGGTTGCTGGCCCCGCTGCCGCTGCTCTTCTTCCTCGCGGTGTTCGCGCACCATGCGGGGCAGGCGATCTCCTATACCCCGGAGCACACTGAGCGCGTACCCGCCATCGACTTCTCCCCGTACGGTGTCGCTTGGGGCGGTGCGTTCCTGGTTGCCGGCCTCATCATCCTGTCCTTCTCGCCACGGGCCCGGGGTGGCCGCAGGGCACACCGGTTCGCCGGTGGCGGTGCGGGTCTGGCGGTCAGTTCCATCGTGTTCGCGGTCGTGTTCGTGGTGTCCTTGCTCCCTGTGGCGGACTCGCGTCCGGCCGAGGACGGAGCCGCCGATACTGCTACGGCCCCGGCGCCTGAGCGGGTCAGTGAGGTGGCTTGGCAGTGGGAGGCGCCGGAGGGAGACACCGTGTCCCAGGTGATCCCGGTAGGGCCCGGGGCCGTGGTGCGCCACGACAGCGGAGTGGCAGCCCTGGACACGGTCGAGGGCGAAGAGCTCTGGAGTTTCCGCCGCGCAGGTGAACAGGCCAGGGATGTGGTCGCCTCGCCGGACGGTTCCCTGGTGGTCGTCACCTTTCTGGCCAGGGCCAGAACGGAAGGTTTCACACTGCGGCTGCTAGCGCTCGACGGGCACACGGGTGAGGTACGTGCCGACTACGAAGCGCCCCACCACCGGGGGACCATCGGCGACCTCAATCTGCCGCACGGATTCTCGCTGACCCAGGAGGGTACTTACGTCTACACCCTCACCCAGGACGATCCCGCGGACAACCGGGTGGTCGCCCGGGGCACCAACTCCGGGGAGGCGATCTGGGAGTTCGCATCTCCTGAGGACTGCTACCTCACGCCCGATCAAGGGGAGGGCACGCGCCACTTGCTCGGGGGCGAGGCCGTGGTGGTGATGCAGTGTGCACCCGAGGCCGCGGCACACACCCCCAAGTACCACCGCTACCCCAGGGATGTGCATGACCAGGATGTCGTGGTCCTAGGACTCGACTTCGAGGACGGGACAGAGGTCTGGCGTCATGAGGAGTCGGTGACCACCCGTTGGACCTACGTGAACTTGCAACTCGGAGCCGACCAGGACATCCTCGCCCTCCAATGGCCGGATGGTGCCGACGACGTGGAAGGGGTGGGACGCCTCTTCCTCGGCCCCGGTGGTGAGGAGATCAGCCGTGAATCCAGCGACTCCCACGCGTACGTCCAGCACCCCACGCACGACGGGTACATGGAGAAGCGGGAGTCCGGCGATGAGGGCGCCTTTGTCTGGCGCCCGTACACGGGGGAGGAGCGCACTGCCCCCACTCAGCTCTTGTACACGGGCCCCGGCATCGGCAGGAGCATCCTCGACGGCGCGGTGGTCACGGTGTCGCATACGGGTGATTCGGAGAGCAGCGGTATGAACACCATGGTGAGCGTCGAACCCTGGGACGACATCGAGGGTGCCGAGCGGCGGGAGTTCGAGGTGGACCTCGTCGGTGACCGGGATTCCCCCGGAAGTGACGAGGTGACGCTGCTTCCCGCACCCGGTTCCTTGCTCCTGTCGGCGGATACGCACCTGCTCCTCGGACTCGCCTGAGGCGGTCGCGTACCCCCTTTCCCTAGGGCACTGCGAAGTGCTCGCACGTGTCTCCAGTGGCGTCAGGCGCGGCGGAGTTCGGCCAGCACGGCCTCGGCGGCGCGCCCCCCTGACGGTCCTGCTCTTCCTTCGTCAACGACACGGTGGCCGCAACGTCCTGAGAGTCAGGGTGTTGCGACCACAGTGAGAACCCAAGCCTCGGCTGGGGCCGTCACTGTGTTCCGGTGCACGTGCTGAGGAATGTGCAGAAGAATGCGCAACGGAACGTGCGGAATTCTCGTGCAGTTGTGGAGTGAATGCTAGCGCCATTGGACTGGAATGTATACATCGGGATCGCGGCCAGCCTTGTCGGGGATAATTCATTCGGATCTGGCCTTCATCCTTCCTGCTCATGGCGCATGTGTTTTGGTTCTGTGGCAGATGTCCGAATCCATAATCTTGGCAATCCGTAATGTGGGGTGGCATTATGGTTCGGTGTTGGGTGGTGACAGGTTGGACATAAGGATCCTGACCCAGAGCCCGGAGATACTGGTTGCGAACCAACCGGTTGACGTGGGGTCCCCAAAGGCCCGCCTTATCCTCGCGGTCCTCGCCGAATCCCTCGGCCGCGTCGTCCCTACCGCTGCTCTCATCGAGCACGTATGGGGCCATGACCCACCTGGCTCAGTCCAGGCCAGCGTTCATACCTACTTCAGCCGTATTCGCACAAGGCTGCGGCGTGCGGGTGCGAGGGCGGGGGTCGTCCGCCGGGGGCAGGGCTACGTCCTGGAAGCCGAACCGGAGTGTGTGGACTGGCACCGGGCCCAGCAGTGGTTGGACACGGCCCGGAACCTGTCCCGCCGGGGCGAGCACAGCCGTGCCGCAGCGCTGTTGGAGGACGCGCTGGACCAGTGGCAAGGAGATCCCCTCAGCGAGTTCACTGAGGCATGGGCGCAGTCCTTTCGCCGGAACACGGTCGGCAAGCACACCCGCATCCTCGGTCAGTGGGCGGATGTCCGGCTCGCACTCGGCCAACACGAAGAGGTAGCGGACCGCTTGGAGGGCCATCCCCGGGACGAGACACTCGCCTTCCACCACATGAGCGCCCTCATCGCGTGCGGGCGCCACACCGAGGCGGTGGAGTGCTACACCGAACTGCGTGAACACACGCTCGCCGAACTGGGATCCGAACCGAACCCCCGGACGCGGAATCTCTTCCAGCGCGTCCTCACCGAGGCGGACCGCGACGACGAAGCCTCGTGGGCGGAGCCCGGCCAGGTGAGCGAAAAGGACCGCCAACCGGAGGTGGTCGACACCCTTCAGGTTGACGTGGCCGACTTTCTCGGCCGGGAGGACGAGCTCGAGGAAATACTCGACTCAGTGCATGCGTCCGAAGGGCGAACCGTTCTACAGGTGGTCAACGGCCTCGGGGGCGCGGGGAAGACCACCCTCGCCTTGCACGCGGCACATGTGTTGCGGGCCGGGTTCGACGTCCGGTTGCACACGGACCTGACTGATGCTGGACCGGATCAGGTCCTTTTTCGGCTCCTGCAGATGCTGGGTGTCCCGGGGAACAGCATCCCTGCCGAGCCGGAGGCGCGTGGTGCGATGTGGCGCAACCAGATCGCCGGACGACGAGTGCTGCTCCTTTTGGACAACGCCAGCCACCGAAGCCAGGTAGCCCCGGCCATTCCGGGCACGCCTGGGAGCGTGGTTCTGGTGACGAGCCGACGGAGCCTGGCGGGGTTGGACGGGGCCCGCCACGTGAATCTGCGCGCACTGGACGAAGAGGACGCCGCCCGGATGTTCGCCGCCTTCACCGGGCGTGCGGTCGATGCCGAGGGCATGGATCGGGTCGTGGGGCTTGCCGGCCGCCTGCCGATCGCGCTCCGGGTGGCCGCCGCCCGCTTGCGGCGCCGCCCGACATGGAGCCTTGGCCATCTCGCCGACCGACTGGAACGGCAGAGGCGCGAGGCGGTGAAAGGTGCCGAATGGGAGGCGATAGCGGTGTTCGCGGCCTCCTTCGAGGAACTGAGCCCGCAAACCCGGCGGACTTTCCTGTGTGTCGGCCTGCACCCGGCACCTGTGGTCCCCGAGCACGCGGTGGCGGCCTCCGTCGGCGGCTGGGCCGGGACCGAATCCTCCCTGGACGAGTTGTTGGACGTGCACCTCCTGGAGGAGGTCAGCCCGGGCCGCTACCGGATGCACGATCTGGTCCGGCAGTTCGCCCACCAGCGCGCCGCCCGCGCGATGTCAGACCGGGAGCGGTGGGAGGTGGAGGACCGGATCCTTGCGTACTACCTGGCTACGGTCGACAAGGCCGACCGCGCCGCGCGCCTGGGGCGGCGCCGTGCTGAACACCCGATCGCCCGCGGTGTGGCAACCCCTTTCTTCCCCTCCCCGCGTGCGGCCCGCGAGTGGTTCGCGGACCACTTCCCCGCGGTGGAGGCGGTCATCGAGCACGCTCGGGAACGGGGGTTCACCGAGTACGCGGCCAGGATTCCCTTGGCGATGGCCGGACTGCTGGAGAGCAACGGCCCCTGGGACCGAGGGGAGCGGTTGCTCGAGTATGCGGTGGAAGCGTGGGGCGAATTGGGCGACCCGCTGGGTCAGGCGGACGGTTTCTACGAGTTGGCCCTCATGCGCCTGAACCTGATGGACAAGGAAGGTGCCGAGGAGTGCCTTGGCCACGCGATCGGTCTGTGGCTCCGCAACGGCGGTGAGAACGAGGTCCCGCACGCGCGCGATCAACTCGCGATCATCAGGGCCCTCCGCGAGGACCACGTTGGTGCGGTCGCCGGCTATAAGGCTGCCCTCGCCGAGTTCCGCCGACTGCGGAACCAGCGCGGCGTCGCCAAGGTGTACAGCCACATGGCGATAAGCCAGCTTGAATTGGGGCAGCGCGAGCTCGCCGACCTCTCGTACACGACCGCCAGATCCCTGTACCAGGCACTGGGGGACAGCCAGTTCGAGGCCACGGTCACGATCAACCTGATGCAGCTCCGGTTCGCGGAAGGGCGACACCGCGACGTACGGGAGATGTCCGAGCGCTCTCTCCAAGTCTTCCGAGAGCACGGCGACGTGTCGGGTGTGGCGCGCGCACGCCAGATCATCGGGATGTTGGAGAACTACCTCGGCAGACACCAGCAGGCCTTGGACAGTTTCCGTGCCGCATACAGGGCATTCTGGTGCACGCGCGACGAGCAGAGCATGATCCACTGCACCGCCGGTATCGGATTCGCGCTCTTGGGGCTGGGCCGGACTGAGGAAGCACAGGAGACTCTGGAGCAGGGCCTGGAACGGGTCCGCGCGCACAGGAGCCCGGGGCCGGAGGCCAAGTTGCTCAGGGCCCTCGGCGATGTGCAGGCAAGTCAGGTGCGATGGTCCGCGGCTCGATGGAGCTATGTGGGTTCGCGGCGGGTGGCCGAGCGAAACGCGTCGGTTCTGGACGAGGGGCTGGCCCACGACCGGTTGGGCGACCTCAACAGTCGGGAGGGTGACACTGCTCAGGCGCTCGAATGCTGGCAGCAGGCAGCGCGGATCCTCGAACCGGTCCCTTCCCCCTACCTTGCCGAGGTGCTCTTCAAGATCCGGATCGCCACGGACACGGACCTGGGCCAACCGGGCTAGCTGGGCATATATCCCTCATTTTTCGAAATCGCTGCGCATGGGGACACATGTGACCTAAGGTGGCCGCGGTTCTGGCGTGATCAACCGTCTGGAGCCCCACCACCCCCCCATCAGGAAGCGGTTGCCTTGCGCCCTGGCAGTCTTTCTCCGTCCGCCTTTGGTCCTGTCTCCCTGGGCAACGACTGGCCGAGGGACCGGCGGCGGCGCCCGTCCCGTCGCGTCCTCGTCAAGGTGTCGGCCAGACCGTTGCAGGAATCGTCAAGATAGCGGCAAGGGCGTGTCCAGAGCCGGGCCAGTTGCGCGTCGCAGAGTTGAACCCGACCAATCGGCAAGGTCGGAAGGACGGCACCTTGGTGATCAGGAGATCCTGGATCAGGGGAGATGTCGGACCTGTCTCCCCTCCGACGATACGCGCACGCAAGACGGTCCTCGCGGTTGTTCACAACTATCAGTCCGGTGATCGGATCAGTGAGTTCATCGGCCCGCTGCTGGAGTCCGACCGGCGGGTCCAGGTGATCTGGACGCTCGCGCCCGGCTCCCTCTGCGAAGCGGGCGGGCACGAGTTCCTGCGGACCCTGGACGCGGCCGTCCTCCCCTGGGAAGAGGCCACAAGCCACGAATACGACCTCGCGGTTGCCGCCAACCACGGCTGCCTGGGTCAGGTTCGGGCGCCCGTCCTGGTCATACCGCACGGCACCGGCTTCTCCCGCTACACGGCGCGCGGCAACGGCTACGGCCCTCCGGTCGCCCGGACCGTGGGCGGCGCCGTGCCCGGTGCGCTCACGGGCTACGGCAGGATCATCCCGGCGGCCCTGGGTATTGCCCACGAGGACCAGAAGGCTCCGCTCACCTCCGCGGTTCCGGAGACCGCGGAGATCATCCACCTCGTCGGGGACCCCTGCTACGACCGGGCCCGCTCCGCCCTGCCCGAGCGGGAGCGGTTTCGGCGTGGGATGGGGGTCGGGGAGGACGAGCGCCTCGTCGTGGTCTGCAGCTCATGGGGGCCGAGCGGGGCCTGGGGCAGCCGTCACGACCTCGTCGACCGGCTCATGACCGAACTCCCCCGCGGATACGTCGCCGCACTGGTCCTCCACCCCGGGATCTGGTGGCCGCACGGACCAAGGCAGGTTCTCGCCTGGCTGCGCGGGGCCCGGCGCCGCGGCCTGCGGATCCTCGCGCCGACCTCGCCCTGGCTCGGACTCCTCCTGGCAGCGGACGCGGTGATCGGCGACTCCGGCTCGGTGGCCGTGTACGCCGCGGGGCTCGGCGCGGCACCCCTGCTCGCCGGCGGTGTCGCCGACATCGTCCCCGGATCCGCGCCGGAGCTGCTGCACCGGCTCGGGAGGCACTACCGAGAGGACGTCCCGGTCGGCCGACAGTTGGAAGAGGCGGTCGAGCATTGGGTCCCGGAGCGCGCGGAACTGGTCGACGCCCGGCTGACCTCGGTCCCGGGGCGGTCGGCGCGGCTCCTGCGCGAGGTGATGTACCGGCTGATGGACCTGTCCGAACCCGAGGGACCCGCCCGACTCGAACCGTTGCGCACACCCGGGTTCGTCGGGCAGCGGGAACGGACCAGGGTGGACGCGGCATGAACCCCTGGATGAACCGCCCGGTTCGGTGCGAGGTCGGTCTGCTCACCCCCGTCGGCCGCCTCCGGCCCTTGGGCGAGTATCTCGGAGTGCTGAAGTCGCCGGTTACTCCGCCTCGGTGGCTGCACGCCGCGGATGTCGTCGGGGTAACCGGAGGCGAGGGCCTGTGTCCGAGGGAGGTCCTCGACCGCCTGCCGGGATGCCGGGTGGTCATCGGCGTGGCGGAGGTCTCGGCCGTACACGTACGAGGAGTTCCCGGACCTGTGCGGGTGCCCGACCAAGGGTCGGCTGGTCTGGTCGCGGCACTCGCGTGCTCCCGTCCGTTGGCGGGGGAACCCGTCGGCGACCTGGCCGTTGAGCTTAGCGAGGCGGAGCTCAGCGTGCGTTCGTATACGGCGGCGCTGCCAAGCGTGACCGTATCCGCCCGGCTTCGGGGGAGGACAGTTCGATGTAGGTGGACAGCGCTGCGCTGAGAAGTTCGCGGGCCTCGTCGACCCGCCCTTCGGACTCGGCGAGGCCCGCGAGCATGACCCGTGCCCCGGCCTCCTCATGCCGGGCGCCGATCCGCCCTCCGACACGGAGGGCCTCGTCCAGCACCGGGCGGGCGCTGTCGGCGTCGACCGCCGCCAGGTGGGTGGCGGCCAGTCCCACCAGGGTCCGCGTGCGCATGTACGGCTCGTCGGACTCGGTGAAGTACTCCAGGGCCTGGCGGAAGTGGTCGATGGCGCGGACATGGTCGTCGAGGTCCCGGCTGGCCTCCCCGAGGCGGCGCAGCATCAGCGCGATACCGCGGTGCCGTCCGAGCCGTGTGTGCACGGCGAGGGCCTGTTCGAAGAGGTCGCGGGCCCGCTCGGGCCGCTCACGGGCCAGTTCGCACACCCCGGCCCCCTCCAGTGACGAGGCCTGGCCCAGCACGTGGTCGGCTCGGGTCCAGCACTCCAAGGCCCGGTGGTGGAGTTCGCTGGCCCGTTCGGGGCGGTCCAGGCTCAGGTGCAGCCCCGCGAGGGCGTTCAGCATGTTGGCCTGGGCGGCGGGGTCGTCGAGCGCCTCGGCCGAAGCCAGGCCGACGGTGTAGGTCTCCTTCCAGGCGGCGAAGTGCTTGCGGATCATGAACACGTTGCGCAGGGCTTCGCACAGCTGCCAGCACAGGTCGTGCCTTCCGGTGGCGCCGCAGAAGCTCACAGTGGCGCGCAGGACCTCCAGCTCGGACTCCAGCCAGTCCAGGGCCCGCGCCCTCGTCTCGAAAGCGCTGTTCAGCGGGCGTTCGAAGACCGGCGCCAAGTGCCACCGGCCGGGATTCAAGGTGCGGTCGGCGGCAGCGGCCGTGGTCAGGTAGTGGTCCAAAACCCGGTCCAGGGCGGCCGCGGTGCCGTCGTGCTCCTCGTCCTCCTCGGCACGGGCCCGGGCGTGCAGGCGGACCAGGTCGTGCTGGCGGAACCGCCCGTTCGGGTTCTCCTCCAGGAGGTTGGCGGCGACCAGTTCGGTGAGGAGGTCCTCGGCGGTGGCCGGTTCGGTGCCGACGAGGGCCGCCGCGGCGTCGGGGGTCAGGTCCCGGCCTGGCAGCACGCCGAGTAACCGGTACAGGCGGCGTGCCCGTTCGGGGAGCAGGCGGTACGAGGCGGTGAAGACCGTGTCCACGGACACTTCCCGGGTGTGGCTCAGCTCGGCTAACCGGTCGTGTTCGCTGGTCAACCGGGAGACCAGGCGGCTCAACGGCTGATGGGGGCGGAGCACCAGCCCACTGACGGCGGCGCGGAGCGCGAGGGGGAGCCGCCCGCAGAGGGAGACAAGCTGGCGTGCCGAAGAGGGGTCGGAACGGGCGCGGTCGTCGCCGAGCATGCGCGAGACCAGGTCCAGGGCCTCGATCTCGCCCAGGGGCCGCACGTCCAAGAACTCGGCGCCGTCGAGGCGCAGCCCGGCCAGGTGCATTCGTGTGGTCACCAGGACCAGGTGTTCACCGTGGCCGGGGGTGAGGGCGCGGACCTGGGCGGCGGACAGGGCGTTGTCGAGCAGGACCGCGATCCGCCTTCCGTGTGTGTGGCTGCGGAAGGCCGCGGCCCGCGCCGGGAACTCGTGCGGGATGGTGGCCGGTTCGGCTCCCAACGCGCGGAGGAAGGCGTCCAGGACGTCGGAGGTGTCGGCGGGGCCGTCCTCGGCGAACCCCAGTAGGTCGGCGTAGAGGGTCCCGTCCGGGAAGGACGCGCTGGTCGAGCTCAGGAAGCGGGTGGCCAGGGCGGACTTGCCGACGCCTCCGGTCCCGGTCAGCACCACGGTCCGACCGTCCCGCTCCTGCGACATCTCGTTGCGGAGGTGGTGCAGGTGGCGGAATTCCCGCTCGCGGTCGGTGAATAGCCGTGGCGGTGACGGGAGTTGGCGGGGAACGGGTGCTCGGTGGTCCGGAGCGTAGTGCACCTCGTGAATGGTCCCGGCCTGGAACAAGGTGCCGCCGTACACGTCACGGGCGGAGTTGCGTGACGGGTCCGGCTGTTCTCCGTCGGGAGGGGGCATGGGGGCTTCTCTCGATGTCGACAGACGGAGTTGTGCCCCTCACTTTCGGGATTAATCCGGGCACTCACAGTGTCACGTGCAGCGGCCTATGCATCAGCAAGTGCACTTCTCAAAGCGCCAAAAATCGGGCAAAAGCTTAGTTCAGGTATGTAATCGGGCGTGTCCTTCTCTGCTGTCCGGGGAACGGGGGGAAGGCGTCTACCTGGGGAGGACCCGTGGAGATCACCGGAATCATTAGCGCGCTCATCGTCGGACTGATCATCGGCGCGCTGGGACGACTCGTCGTCCCCGGTAAGCAGCACCTACCCATCTGGCTGACCTTGGTCCTGGGCATCGTCGCGGCTTTCCTCGGCGGGTGGATCGGGGCGATGATCTTGAACGCCTTCTGGTTCGTGCTGGTGGTCCAAGTGCTCATCGCCGCCGGAATCGTCTACCTCGCCGACGGTGTGTACGCGAAGAACGCGGGCACGCCCGCCTGACCGACGGAACCGCTCACCGGCATCACCCCGAGGCCACCGGACCCGACCCGGTGGCCTCAGCCACCTGCACGGTCCGACCTGAGCGGACGGAGGCCTCCGCCGCGGCCAGGACCGCCACCACGTCGCGGCCGAAGCGCACGTCGCAGGGGTCGCCGGGACCCCGCTCCACCTGGCTGACCAGCCGATCGATCGCTGCGCCGAAGGCCTCGACCGGGCTCCGGTCGCCGCCAGGCACCGATCGCCACCCGCTCTCGCCGTAGAGGTCGACCGAGAAGTCCCCGGCCTCGGGCGCCGCGTCCAGGGTCACCGAGTACGACCCCACGGCCCGGTGGTGCCGGGTCAGCATGTGCACGCTGTCCCTCGGCCCCGCCATCGCGGTGACCTCCTCGACCGGTCCGAGCACGGGCAGCACCATGGAGAGCACGTGTGGGCCCACGTCCCACAGGCCGCCCTTCTCCCGCCGCCACGGCGAGGCCCCGAACGGGTTGCCCGGCTGGAAGATCGACGCGAACAGGGTCGCCCGCACGCCGTGCCAGCCGCCTTCGGCTGCCGCCTCGCGGAGGAATTCGTTCACCCCGTCCGAGAAGCGGTTGGTGAAGAACACCACCGAAGCCAGTCCCCGTGCCTCGGTCTCGGCGACGACCGCGTCCGCGACCGCGGTGGACAGGGCGACCGGTTTGTCCAGTAGGAGGTGTCGTCCGGCCTTGGCCGCGCGCAGGGCGAGGTCGCCCTGCACGTCCGGCGGCAGGGCGATCGCGACGGCGTCGACGTCGGCGATGAGCGCGTCCGCGTCTTCGTAGGGCCGGGTGCCGAGCTTCTCGGCGAGCGCCGCGGCCTTGGCGGGGTCGCGCCCCCACACCCCGGCCAGGGTCGCCCCCGGGTGCGCGGCCAGCGCGGGCCCCTGTGTCTCCGCGGCCCAGAAACCGGTGCCCAGCAGTCCGAATCGCAGTCCCATGCGGCTCTCCCGTGTCATTGGTGTCCCAGGGGGTCCCTGGAATCCGTACCCCTGAAGCGTCACCCATGGGAACGCTCCCAGCAAGTGGCTGCCCGCCCTGCTACCCGCGCGTTCGAGTGCACAGAGAGGACCCTCCCGGTCGGCGCGGTCGAAGAGGTCCTCGAACGCCGATAACCGGTCCCGCGTGTCACCGGATGCGGACGGCCGACCGGGAGGGTGTCGGCGCGTTCACCAGTGGGACAGTCCGCGTATTCAGCGCCGAACCTCCGCAGGGTCAGGGGAGTCACACGGGGAGTCAGTCAACCAACGAGAAGTGAGTCGAAGGAATGACCCCCCCCTGCCTTCGGGTTTCGCCCCGCTCCGTCCGGAGGACCCCGTCGCCGTCGGTCCCTTTTCCTTGGTGGGGAGGTTGGGCGCTGGCGGCATGGGTGCCGTGTACGGCGCTCTAGCCCCTGACGGACGCCGGGTCGCGGTCAAGGTCGTCCACCCCCGCGTGGCCGCGGACCCCGTGTACCGGGAACAGTTCGCCCAGGAGGCAGAGCTGCTCGGCCGGGTGGACGCGGACTGCGCCCCGGCCATTCTCGGCGCGGACCCGGCCGCCGAACAGCCGTGGCTCGCCACCTCCTTCGTTCCCGGGCGCACGCTGACCGCGCACGTGCGCGACCGCGGTGTTCTGGACGGGGAACGGCTGCTGGCCTTCGCGGCCGGTACCGCGGAGGCGCTCTCCGCGATCCACGCCGCCGGGATCACCCACCGGGACGTCAAACCGGCCAACGTCATCCTGTCCCCGGAGGGGCCTAGGGTCCTCGACTTCGGGATCGCTCGCGACTCCGGGGACGCGAGCGCGGAACGGGGGGTGTTCGGTACCCCCGGCTGGGTGGCGCCCGAGCGCCTGTCCGGTTCCGCCGGAACCGCGAAGGCCGACATGTTCGCCTGGGCGGGCTTGGTGGTCTATGCGGCCACCGGGCGGGGGCCGTTCGGTTCGGGTGACACCAACACCCTCCTGGAACGTGCCCGGTCCGGCCAGGCCGACGTGAGCGGGCTCCCCGATGAGCTCCGCCCGCTGATCGCCGCAGCGCTGTCACCGGAACCGGACGAGCGCCCGCACGCGGTGGAGGCGCTCGGTGCAGTCCTCGTGCTCGGCGGTCCGGGCGCCCAGGGCCAGGCCGCCAGGGACCGGCTGCGCGCCTTGGTCGGCCGGTCCTGGCAGGGCTTCGAGGCGGTGCGCGGTGCGGGCCGGTGGGTCGTGGCGGGTGCGGCCCTGGCGACCGCCACCGGTTCGGCGGCCTCGGCGGGAGGTGCCGCCGGGACCGCGGGTACTTCCGGGGCAGCGGCAGCCGGGGGAGTCACCGGGGGAGCGGCAGGGGGCGTTCTGGGAAGCAAGGTCCTCCTTGGCGTCGGCGCCGGTGCCCTGGCGGTGGCCGTGGGCGCGGGAGGCTGGATGGGCGGCCGCGTCTACGCGGGTGAACCCCTCCTGCCGTTCGGCGGGGGCGAGGAGGCGGCCGAAGCCGATCCGAGCCCGGAGAACGAGGACGAGGACCCCGAGGAGACAGTCGACTACCGGGGGATGACGCTGTCCCTGCCCGAGGGGTGGATCGCCGAGACCCTGTCCGACGAGTCCTTCCAGTCAGATGTGCCCGGCTCGGAGGGTGAGCCCGTCGTCGAGGACTGGCTGGTGCTGTACCCGGAGGACCAGGATCCCGTGTGCACCGAGGACTCTGAGGACCCGCTGGACGGTGACGGTGAGGCGTGGGCGTGGAACGACACCACCACCGGCTGCGAGCACCTGAAGGTCCTCGGGCCCGGGGCCATGCAGTACGGCGGCGCCGGCTTCGCTCCCCTGCAGAGTCTGGAGAACAGCGGCCCGAACAGCGCCTACAGCCCGACCAGCAACCCCGCACCCTGCCCGAGGGGCCAGGGCGTGCACCCCGAGACCTCCCCCGACTTCCGAGGGGACGGGGAGTGGGACCTGGACGAGGTGCAGTTGGGTACGGAGAACGCGACCCGGACCGAGGGCTCCGCGACCTGCATGGACCCTGCCACCGGCGATCTGGGCTACTACGTGCAGCGGATGTGGCTGCTGGACGGGCCGGAGATCCTGGTGGTGGACGGCTACGAGATGGAGGAGGCCGACGACATTCTCGCCTCCGCCGAGTGGTGACCCACGCTCACCAGCGATGATCTTGCCCCCAGCTCCACTCTCGCCCGCCGAGGGTTGAGACAGGGGCAAGATCATCGGGTGTTAGCGGAGGCGGCGGGCGCCGGCCGACGGCAGGGCGGTGAAGACCACCGGTGCGTCGAACCCCCGCTCCGCGTACGCCTCGCGCGCCGCCTCCGCGCAGGCCTCCGTTCGGCCTGAGTCCACCAAGGCGATCACGCAGCCGCCGAAGCCGCCCCCGGTGATCCGCGCGCCCAAGGCACCCGCGGACAGCACGGCCTCCACCGCGGTGTCCACCTCGGGGACGCTCACCTCGTAGTCGTCGCGCAGGGAGACGTGCGAAGCGGTGAACAGCGGACCGGCCTCACGGGGCCGACCGGCGCGGAACAGGGCCACGGTGTCCAGAACCCGGGCGTTCTCGGTGACCACGTGCCGTACACGGCTCCGCGTCACGTCGTCGGGGAGCGCGGCCAAGGCCTCGGGCAACCCCTCGGAGGAGATGTCGCGTAGCGCGGGGACCTTCAGGGTCCGCGCGGCCTCCTCACAGGAGCGCCGCCGTTCGGCGTAGGCGCCCTCCACCAGGCGGCGTGGTGCCCGGGTGTCCACCACCAGCAGCGACAGTCCGTGCGCGGCAGGGTCGAACGGCACCTGCTCGGTCTCCAGTGAACGGCAGTCCAGGAACAGCGCCCGGCCCTCGTCGGACAGCATCACCGCGGACTGGTCCATGATCCCGCAGGGCATGCCCACGAAGTCGTTCTCCGCACGCTGGGCCAACCGCGCGACCTCGGCCGGTGCGGGCTCGGCCCCGTTCAGGCCGGTGGCGGCGAGCACCGTAGCGCAGCACACCGCCGCGGACGTGGACAACCCGGTCCCCGTCGGGATGGAGCTGTCCACCAGCAGGTCCAGCCCGCCGACGCGGTAGCCCTCGTCGGCCAGTACCCACAGGGCACCGGCCTGGTAGGCCGCCCAGCCGGGGACCGACCCGGGGGACAGGTCCGCCAGCGGCGCCTCGAAGACGTCCGGGAACTGCCGGGAGCGCAGCCGCACCACTCCGTCCTCACGGCGGGCGGCGGCCACGGTCAGGGAATGGGGCAGGGCGACGGGCAGGGCGAAACCGTCGTTGTAGTCGGTGTGCTCGCCGATGAGGTTGATGCGTCCCGGAGCGGTCCACACCCCCTCCGGTTCGGCTCCGAACGCCTTCCGGAATTCCGCTGAGAGGCCGTCGGTGTCGATGCCGACGCCGGCGCCGGTGTCGGCTCCGGCTGCCGTGCGGGGGCCGGCGCCCGTGTTGGTCCCGGTGCTCACGCGGTCACCTCCCGTCCGCGGGCGAAGGCCCACGCGTCCGCCACCATCTCGTCCAGTGTCCGGTACGGCTCCCAGCCCAGTTCACGGCGGGCGCGGTCGTTGGCCGCCACCAGCACCGCCGGGTCGCCCGGCCGCCGCGGCCCGTCCACCACCGGGACGGGGTGCCCGGTGACCTGCCGGACGGCCGCCAGAACCTGGCGCACGGTGTACCCGCCGCCGCTGCCCAGGTTGTACACCCGGTGGGTGCCGGGGGCCACGTGCTCCAACGCGCGCAGGTGGGCATCGGCCAGGTCGGCGACGTGCAGGTAGTCGCGGACCGCGGTCCCGTCAACGGTGGGGTAGTCGGTACCGAAGACCGAGGCGTGCGGGACCTCGCCGGTGGCCACTCGGAGGAGGTTCGGGACGAGGTGGGTCTCAGGGTCGTGGCGCTCGCCGCAGCCGCGGTGCGCGCCGGCCACGTTGAAGTAGCGCAGACTCACCGCACCCAGCCCGTGGGCCTCGGCCCACCCGGCCAGCATGTGGTCCACGGCGAGCTTGCTCGCGCCGTAGGGGTTGGTGGGCACGGCGGGGTCGCTTTCGCGCAGCGGCGCGTCCGAAGGCGGGTCGCCGTAGGTGGCGGCGGTGGAGGAGAACACCAGGCTGCCCACGCTGTGGGTGCGCATGGCCTCCAGCAGGGCGAGGCTTCCCCCCACGTTGTTGGCCCAGTACCGTCCCGGTTCTTGGACGGACTCGCCCACCAACGACTTCGCTGCGAAGTGCAGGACGGCGTCGAAGGACGGGTCGAGCACCTCCGCGGCGCGGTGGACGTCGCCCTCCACCAGGGTCGCGCCCGGGGGGACTGCGTCACGGTGCCCGGCGGAGAGCACGTCGAGCACGGTGACCTCGTGCCCGGCCTCCACCAGGAGCGCGGTGACGACGCTGCCGATATAACCGGCACCGCCGGTGACGAGGAGCTTCACGGTCAGACCTCTCGGAGTCGCGTGGCCGTGGTCTCGGGGGCCACGTCGTTGATGAACACACCCATGCCGGACTCGGTCCCGGCCAGGTACTTGAGTTTGCCGGGTGCGCGGCGCACGGAGAACAGTTCCAGGCGCAGCCGGGCGAGTCGGCGTTTCGCCGGGTCGCCGACCGGGGCCTGGTGCCAGGCGGACACGTAGGGCAGCGGGGCGTCGAACAGCCGGTCCATCCGGCCGAGGAGGTCCGTGTAGAGCGCGGCGAAGGCGTCGCGCTCAGCGTCGTTCAGCGCGGGTAGGTCGGGCACGGCGCGGTGGGGGTACACGTGCACCTCCACCGGCCAGCGGGCGGCCTCGGGGACGAAGGCGGTCCAGTGCTCGTTGCTCAGCACCACCCGTGAACCCTTCTGCTCGGACTCCAGGATGTCGGCGAACAGGTCGCGCCCGGTCTCCTCCAGGTGCAGGCGGGCCGATTCCAGGTCGCGCTCGGTCCGAGGCGTGACGAACGGGAGCGCGTAGATCTGCCCGTGCGGGTGGTGCAGGGTCACCCCGATCTCCGGGCCCCGGTTCTCGAAGACGTACACCTGCGTTACCCCGCCCCGCGCGGACAGGTCCTCGGTGCGGTCGGCCCAGGCGTCCACGATGGTGCGCAAGCGGTCGGTGCCGAGTTCGGCGAGGGAGGTGTCGTGGTCGGACGAGAAGCAGAGCACCTCGCAGCGGCCCTCGGCGCCGCTCAGGGAGGGAAACCGGTTCTCGAAGGCCACCACGTCGTAGGAGGACGAGGGCACCTCGGTCAGCCGGCCGCCGTCCGAGGGGCACAGCGGGCACTCGTCGCTCGGCGGCAGGTGGGTTCGGCCCTGGCGGTGCGCGGCGACCACCACGTGCTCGCGGGCCAGCGGGTCCCACCGCAGCTGCGAACCGGGCGCCGCGGGCGGCAGGTCCCGCAGGTCCGGGGACTCCCTCCGGTCGCCGCCGGACTCGTCGAAGTAGATGATCTCGCGGCCGTCGGCCAGGCGTGCGGTGGTCTTCTTCATGCGTTCTCCGGGGGGACGTTGGCGACCACGAGGCGGCCCACGCGGTCTTGGAGGGCTTCGCGCGCGGCCGGGCCCAGGCCGTCGTCGGTGACGAGCACGTCGCAGCGGCTCAGCGGGGCGATGGTGCTGATCCCGACGGTGCCCCACTTGGTGTGGTCGGCGGCGATCACCAGGCGGTCGGCGGATTCCACCAGTGCCTGGTTGGTCTCGGACTCCAGGAGGTTCGGCGTGCTGAACCCGGCGCGCTCGTGGATGCCGTGTACACCGAGGAC
The DNA here is from genome assembly GCF_054777395.1 of Nocardiopsis oceani. Classification (NCBI taxonomy): domain Bacteria; kingdom Bacillati; phylum Actinomycetota; class Actinomycetes; order Streptosporangiales; family Nocardiopsidaceae; genus Nocardiopsis; species Nocardiopsis oceani. The sequence continues at coordinate 80,440 of NZ_BAAHAR010000023.1, read as the reverse complement.
GAGCGTGTCCAGGTTGAGCCCTCGGATGGAGGCCAGCGCGATCGGACCCACGAGGGCGTCCGAGGGGGTGCGGAAACCACCGGTCAGCGCGACGGTCTGGTCGGTGCGCTCGGACCGGTAGAACACCTCGGCCACGTGCATCGAATTGGTGATGACCGTGAGCCCGGGTGTCTGGCGCAGGTACTCGGCGACCAGGGCGGTGGTGGTTCCGGCGGACAGGCCCACCGCGCTGTGCGGTTCGACGAGCTCGGCGATGGCGCGGGCGATCGCGTGCTTCTCCGCGGACTGGCGCGTCGACTTCGCTTCGAACCCGGGCTCTTCGGTGCGGGCCCCTTCGGGGGCGACCGCGCCGCCGTGGACCTTGCGCAGCTCGCCCCGGTGCTCCAGGGCGTCCAGGTCGCGCCGGACGGTCATGTCCGAGACGGCGAAGGCCTCGACGAGCTCGGTGACACGGACGCCTCCGTCCCGCCGGACCTGTTCGAGGATCAACTCCTGCCGTTGCGCGGCCAGCATCCATCCTCCAGAGCGATCTATGTTGGATCTTGTTCGATCACAGTTTCCAGATGTTCTGTTGGGGTGTCAATGTCCGGCCAGATGGGATCAGGCATGTTCGAAATAGTTGGTACATGTTGACAGATGGTGGGTGGTGTGTCGACTATATGGATGTTTCCCCTGTGACCGCGTTCACAGCCGAGTGACCTTCCGGAGGAGTCACCATGCACCACAGCGACTCGGGGCCACCGGCCCTCCGGCGCCGCACCCTCCTGCGGGGGCTGGCCGGAGCCGGAGCGCTCAGCGCCGTCCCACTGCTGGGCGGGTGCGGGCCCGGACAGCGGGGCGATCCCGGCCGCGTCACCATGGCCTCCAACCGTGCCGAGGAGCACGAGGCCGCCGGGGTCGCCGCCGTCCTGGAGTCCTTCCACGCCTCGTCCGACTACGCCGTCGACCTCAACACGGTCGAACGGAACTCGTTCCAGGAGAGCGTCAACAACTACCTCCAGGGCACCCCGGACGACGTCATCGCGTGGTTCGGCGGCTACCGGATGCGCTTCTTCGCCGAGCGGGACCTCATCCAGGACATCTCCCACCTGTGGGACAACCAGCTCGAAGGCTCCTTCAGCGGGGCAATCAAGGAGCTGTGCACCGCGGACGACGGAAAGCAGTACCTCGTCCCCGACTTCTCCTATCCCTGGGCGGTCTTCTACCGCAAGAGCCTGTTCGCCGAACACGGCTACGAGGTCCCGCACACCCGGAGCGAATTCGTCGCACTGTGCGAGCGGATGCAGGACGACGGCATCGTCCCCATCGGCTACGGCAACCGCGAGGGCTGGCCAGCGATGGGCACCTTCGACTACCTCAACCTCCGTGTCAACGGCCCCGAGTTCCACATGGAGCTCCTCCGAGGCGACCACTCGTGGGAGTCCGCAGAGGTCCGCGAGGTCTTCTCCGCCTGGGCCGAGCTGCTGCCCTTCCACGAACCCGACCCGCTCGGCCGCAGCTTCGACGAGGCCCGCGCCTCCTTCGTGCAGCGCGAGAGCGGGATGCTGCTCGCCGGGCTCTTCGTCGCCCAGTCCTTCCCCGAAGGCGAGGAACGCGACGACCTCGACTTCTTCCCCTTCCCGGAGTTCGACCCGGCGATCGGGGCCGGTGCCGTGGAGGCGCCCACCGACGGGTTCATGCTCACCGCGGACCCCCGCAACCCCGAAGGAGCCGATGAGCTCCTCACCCACATCGGCAGCCTGGAAGCCCAGGAGCTGTACGCCGAACAGGACCCCCAGGCGCTCCCGGCACACATCGACACCGACACCGGACAGTTCAACGACCTGGACCGCAAGGCCCTCGAACTGATCGACGGCGCCGACGCCATCACCCAGTTCATGGACCGCGACACGCGCCCCGACTTCGCCGCCGTCGTCATGATCCCGGCCATCCAGCGCTTCATGCGCCAGCCGGACGACATCCGCGACCTCACGGCGACCATCGAGCGCCAGAAGCGATCCATCTTCGGCTAGACCCTAAGGAGACCGGCGTGGCGTCGCACGGCACCTCACCACCCCCGACCCCAACACCCCCGCCCGGCCGTAGGGCAGGCAGCGCCAAACCCGGCAGCGCCAAACCCGGCGGGAAGAACCGCTCCGGAGGCCTGCGCAACGGCCGGTCGGACCGGATCGCGCTCGCCCTGATGCTCGGCGTGCCCGCCTTCCTGGTCCTCGGCCTGGTCTGGCTGCCGGCCCTGGCCACGGTCGTGCTGTCGTTCACCCGCTGGGACGGGATCGGCGGCCTGGAGACCATCGAGTGGATCGGCACGCAGAACTACGTCGACGCGTTCACGATCTACCCGCCGTTCGAGCCCGCGCTGCGCAACAACCTCGTGTGGCTGGTGGTCCTGTTCACCGTCCCCACCGTGCTCGGGATGTTCCTGGCGGTACTGCTGGACCGGCAGATACGCGGCGGTGCGGTCTACCAGAGCATCTTCTACTTGCCCGTCGTCCTGTCCCTGGCGCTGATCGGTTTCGTCTGGCAGCTCATCTACTCCCGTGACCAGGGCCTGCTGAACGCGTTCCTGGCGTTCGCGGCGGACGCGCCACCGGTCGACTGGTTCGGCAACCCCGACATCAACCTGTACGCCGTGCTGGTCGCGGCGGGCTGGCGGCACACCGGCTACGTCATGCTCCTCTACCTCGCGGGACTGAAGGCCGTCGACCCCTCACTGAGGGAGGCCGCGGCCATCGACGGAGCGGGGCCGGTCCGGACCTTCACGCGCGTGGTGTTCCCGGCGCTGCTGCCCATCAACCTGGTCGTGATCGTCGTGACGGTCATCGACGCGCTGCGGGCCTTCGACATCGTGTGGGTCATCAACCGCGGCCGCAACGGGCTGGAACTCATCTCGGCACTGGTGACCCAGAACGTCATCGGTGAGGCGAGCCGGGTCGGGTTCGGTTCGGCACTGGCGGTGGTCATGCTCCTGATCTCGCTGGTGTTCATCGTCGTCTATGTGGCCACCATGCTGAGAGGGGCCAACCGGTGAGTACGAGAACCCTCCCCGACACCAGGACCGGCGGCGTCCGGCCGCGCGACGTCCGGCGCCGCCGGATCCGCCCCGCCCGGGCACTGCTGCACGCCTTCCTCCTCGTGACCGCCTTGGCCTGGTTCTTCCCGGTGCTGTGGGCCGTCATCAACTCCTTCAGGGACTACGACTACACGGCGGTGCACGGGTACCTGTCCCTGGGCGGCTTCACGCTGGACAACTACGTGAACGCCTGGACCCAGGGCGAGTTGCCGAAGTACTTCGTGAACTCGCTGATCATCACGGTTCCCGCGGTACTCCTGACCCTGTTCCTCTCCTCCTGTGCCGCGTTCGTCCTGTCGAGCTACTCGCGCGGGTTCAACCTGGTGATGCTCGCGTTCTTCCTGGCCGCGAACCTGCTGCCGCCGCAGGCCCTGCTCGTGCCGCTGTTCCGGATGTACACGTCCATCCAGCTGCCGTACTGGATCAGCGAATCCGGGTCGCTGTACGACAGCCACCTCGGCATCATCCTGATCCACGTGGCCTTCCAGATGGGCTTCTGCACGTTCGTGCTGAGCAACTTCATGAAGGCCATGCCCACCTCCCTGCTGGAGGCGGCACGGATGGACGGGGCCACGGTCTTCCAGCAGTACTGGAAGGTGGTGCTGCCTCTGTGCCGACCGAGCCTGGCCGCGCTGGCCACGCTGCTGGTGACCTGGATCTACAACGACTTCTTCTGGGCGCTTGCTCTGCTGTCCAGCGGTGACAAACTGCCCATCACGACGGCGTTGCAGAACCTCCAAGGGTCCTTCTTCCTCGACTACAACCTGCTGTCCGCGGGGTCGGTGCTGGTGGCCCTGCCGACGCTGGTCGTGTTCTTCGTGCTGCAACGCCACTTCGTGGCCGGACTGACCTTGGGAGCGAGCAAGGGATGACCAACCGCACCATCGAACTCCGGGCCGCCGGGACCGCCCTGGTCCTCGGGGTTCCCGACTCCGGTCTGCCGCACGTCCTGTACTGGGGAGCGGACCTTCCCGACTTCGAAGGGCTGGCCGTAGCCGCCTCCGCCCCGGCCGCCAACAACGGGGTGGACGTGCCCACCTGGGTGTCGCTGCTGCCCACGCAGGGGGAGGGCTGGCGCGGGCACCCGGGGCTGGCCGGACACCACGACGGGCGCGTGACCTACCCGAAGTGGGGCCCGGCCGAGGTGGTCGTCGACCCGTTGGAAGGGGCGGAGGTCCCGGACGAAGGCGGTCGCGTCACGGCGACCGCGGAGGGCGGCGGGCTGAGGGTCCGGTGCGAACTGCGGATGGAGGCCTCCGGGCTGGTCCGGGCACGCAACACCGTCACCAACCTCGAAACCGTCCCGTGGACTCTGGACGCGCTCCACGTCACCCTGCCGCTGCCGCGGGAGGCGGAGGAGGTGCTGGACCTGACCGGGAGGTGGGTCCGCGAGCGCTCCCCGCAGCGCCAAGCGCTCACCATGGGCACCCGGATGCGCGCCTCCCGGCGCGGACGCTCCGGCCACGACGCACCCCTGTTGCTCACCGCGGGCAGCAACGGTTTCGGGTTCCGGCACGGTGAGGTCTGGGGCGCACACGTCGCCTGGAGCGGCGACAACGTCCACCTGGCCGAGCGCCTCCCCGAGGGCGCCGGACAGGCCGACGCGGTGATCGCGGGCGGAGAGCTCCTCCACCCCGGCGAGGTGCGGCTGGCCGATGGAGAGTCCTACAGCACGCCGTGGGTATGCCTCTCTTGGTCGGACCAGGGGTTGGACGGCATGTCCGCGCGGGTCCACCGGTGGCTCCGCGCGCGCCCCGGACACCCCTCCTCACCCCGGCCGGTGGTCCTCAACACCTGGGAGGCGGTCTACTTCGACCACGATCTGGGCCGACTCAAGGAGCTCGCCGACACCGCCGCGCGGATCGGGGTGGAACGCTTCGTGCTGGACGACGGCTGGTTCAAGGGCCGACGCGACGACACCGCCGGGCTCGGCGACTGGACGGTGGACACCGAGGTGTGGCCGGAGGGCCTGCACCCGCTCTTCGGCCACGTCCGGTCCCTGGGCATGGAAGTCGGGCTGTGGGTGGAACCGGAGATGGTCAACCCCGACTCCGACCTCGCCCGGGCCCACCCGGACTGGATGCTCGCACCCGAAGGGCACCTGCCGCCGCCCAGCCGGAGCCAGCAGGTCCTGGACCTGGGCCGGCCGGAGGCGCTGGAGTACGTGTTCGAGCGCCTGGACGCGCTGGTCACCGAGTACCGGATCGACTACCTGAAGTGGGACCACAACCGGGACCTCATGGAGGCGGTACACGTACCCACCGGCGGCGCGGGCGTGCACGGTCAGACCCTGGCGGTCTACGAGCTGTTCGACCGCCTGCGCGAACGCCACCCCGGCTTGGAGATCGAGTCGTGCTCCTCCGGCGGCGGCCGCGTCGACCTGGGCATTCTCGCCCGCACCGACCGGGTGTGGGCCTCGGACACCAACGATCCCCTGGAACGGCTGGCCATCCAGCGCTGGACCGGGCTGCTGCTGCCGCCCGAGCTGGTCGGCAGCCATGTGGGCGGACCCGAGGCGCACACCACGGGCCGCGTCGCAGACCTGCCCACCCGACTGCTCACCAGCCTGATGTCGCACGCCGGCATCGAGTGGGACGTCACCGGCTGTTCGGAGGACGAGCTCGCGGCGCTGACCTCTTGGATCGGCCTGTACAAGGAGCTGCGGCAGCTGCTGCACTCGGGAGACCCGGTGCACGCGGATCCGGCCGATCCGGCCGACCAACTCGACGGTGTGGTGGCCCGGGACGGTGGCGAGGCGGTGTTCCGGTACGCCCGGTTGGAGTCCTCCGTGCGCGCACTGCCCGGACGGATCCGGATCCCGGGCCTGCGGGAGGACCGCCGGTACCGGGTCGTCTGGCGGCAGGAGACCGGGTGGCCGTCCACCATGCAGCAGGTGCTGCCCGAGTGGTTCCAGCGGGAGACGGTCGCGTCCGGCGCCGTGCTGGCCCGGTCCGGACTGCAGATGCCCAACCTCAACCCGGCCCAGGTCCTGTTGCTGCACTTCACGGAGGTCTGAGTGTCCCTTATTCTCCCCAACTACCTCGACAGCTTCGGTCCCTCGGCCGGAGCCCGCGCCCCGCGCGCCCGGCTGGCATCGGACGCGCCGGTGTTGGACCTGAACGGCGCGTGGCGGTTCCGGCTGCGGCCCGAGGCCCGGTTGGCGACCGACGGGTTCGAGCGGCCCGACTTCCGTGACGCCGACTGGGACGAGCTCGCGGTGCCCTCCCACTGGCAGCTGCACGGCTACGGCGCCCCCGCGTACACGAACATCCACTACCCCTTCCCCCTCGAACCGCCGAGGGTCCCGGACGAGAACCCGACCGGGGACTACCGGAGGGTGTTCGAGCTGCCACAGGGGTGGCCGGCCGGCGGCGGTGCGGCCACGGGAGACGGGACCTCCGAAGCAGAGGGGGCGGTGCTGCGCTTCGACGGCGTGGACTCGTGCTTCCGGGTGTGGCTGAATGGGGCCGACGTGGGCTTCGCGACCGGCAGCCGCCTGGTGAGTGAGTTCGACGTGGGACACCTGCTGCGGCCGGGGCGCAACGTGCTGGCGGTGCGGGTGAACCAGTGGTCGTCCGGGAGCTACCTGGAGGACCAGGACATGTGGTGGCTGTCGGGGATCTTCCGCGACGTGGCCCTGCTCTCCCGGCCCGCCGAGGGGGTCGAGGACGTCACCGTGCGCGCCGACTACGACCACCGGACCGGGGAGGGCACTCTGCAGGTGGACGTCGTGGGCTCGCCGGAGGCCGTGGTGGACCTGCCCGAACTGGGGCTCGCGGGGGTCCGGCCCGGGAGCACCCACGAGGTCGGTCCGGTGGAACCGTGGTCGGCGGAGGTTCCGCGCCTGTACGACGCCGAGGTGGTCGCTCCGGGGGAGCGGGTGCGGCTGCGGGTGGGTTTCCGGACGGTGGACACCGAGGGCGGGCAACTGCGGGTGAACGGTGTCCCCCTGCTGCTCCGCGGGGTCAACCGGCACGAGTGGCACCCCGACCACGGGCGGGCGGTTCCGTGGGAGACCATGCGCGAGGACGTGCTGCTGATGAAGCGGCACAACATCAACGCCGTGCGCACCAGCCACTACCCGCCGCACCCGGACTTCCTCGACCTCTGCGACGAGCTGGGGCTCTGGGTGGTGGACGAGTGCGACCTGGAGACCCACGGTTTCGAGGTGGTGGAATGGCGGAACAACCCCTCCGACGACCCCCGCTGGCGCGAGGCCTACCTGGACCGCATGCGGCGCACGGTGGCGCGGGACCGCAACCACCCGAGCATCATCCTCTGGTCGCTCGGCAATGAGGCGGGTACCGGACAGAACCTGCGCGCCATGGCCGAGTGGACCCGCGAGCACGACCCCACCCGGCTGGTGCACTACGAGGGCGACCGGGACAGCTCCTTCGTGGACGTGTACTCGCGGATGTACGCCCCGCACGACGAGGTCGACGCGATCGGCCGGGGTGCGGAGCCCGCAACGGAGGACCCGGAGGCCGACGCCCACCGGCGCGGCCTGCCGTTCGTGCTGTGCGAGTACGCCCACGCGATGGGTGCGGGGCCGGGCGGGCTGGAGGAGTACCAGCGGCTGTTCGAGCGGTATCCGCGCTGCCAGGGCGCGTTCGTCTGGGAGTGGATCGACCACGGGATCCGACGGCGGGAGGCGGACGGCACGGAGTGGTTCGCCTACGGCGGTGACTTCGGCGAGGTCCTGCACGACGGCAACTTCGTGGCGGACGGGCTGCTGTTCCCGGACCGCACGCCGGGGCCGGGTCTGACCGCGCTGGCCAGGACCTTCGCCCCGGTCAGGATCTCCGTGGACCGGGGAGCGCAGGCCGGAGCGCCGACCGTCGCGGTGGCCAACCACTGGGAGGTGCTGGACACCGCCGGTCTGGAGTTCCGCTGGCGGGCGGAGCGGGAGGGTGTTCTGGTCGCTGAGGGTGTCGTGGACATCCCGGTCATCGGCCCCGGCGAGAGCGCGGAGGTGACGCTCCCGGCACTCGGCGAACTGCTTGCAGCCCCCGAACGCCCTGCTCAGGAGGCAGGTCCAACCACCGAGACCTGGCTGACGGTTTCCGCGCACCTGGCGGAGCAGACCCCCTGGGCCGAGCCGGGCCACGAGGTCTCCTGGGGCCAGGTGCTGGTCCGCGATACTCCCACCGCATCCCGGGCCACCCCCTCCACCCCGATGGAGTGGGGAAGCCTCGTCCGGGTCGGCGCCGGATTCTTCGACGAGCGGACCGGGGCGCTGCGGGCGCTGGGCGGGCTGGAGGTCGGCGCGCCACGGCTGGGCCTGTGGCGGGCTCCGACCGATAACGACGAGGGTCTGCACGGCATGGCGGTGGCCCCCTTCTGGCGGGCGCTCGGTCTGGACCGGTTGAGCGAACGCCTGGTCTCGGTCGAGGTGGACGGGGATGCCCTGGTGGTGCGCACCAGGATCGCCCCGGCCGCGCGTGACCTGGGCATGGACGTGGAGTACTGGTGGACGTCGTCGGCTGGAGTGCTGTGGTTGGATCTGGCGGCTGAGGCGACGGGGGAGTGGATCTGCCCGCTGCCCCGGCTGGGCCTGGACATGACGGTGCCCGCGGACCTGGATTCGGTGGAGTGGTTCGGCTGCGGGCCGGGCGAGGCCTACCGGGACATGGGCCAGGGTGTGCGGGTCGGCCGGTTCACCAACACGGTGGACGGGCTCCAGACCCCGTATCTGCGTCCGCAGGAGAACGGGAACCGGACCGGGGTCCGCTGGGCGGAGCTGCGCCGACCGGACGGCTCGGGCCTGCGGGTCGAGGGCTACCGGGAGTTCGACCTGACGGCCCGCCGGTGGAGCGACCACGCGCTGGACGCGGCCCGGCATCCGCACGAGCTGACCCCGGATGGCCGCGTGCACCTGCACCTGGACCTGGCCCACCAGGGCCTGGGCTCAGCTTCGTGCGGCCCGGGCGTCCTCCCCGACCACCAGCTGCCCGCCGGTGTGCACCGGCTCCAGCTGGGTTTCCTTCCCCTCGGCTGAGGGGCGCGGTGGTCGGTGCGCGGTGGTCGGTGCGCGGTGAACTGGACCAGCAGCACCGCCCCGACCGCCGCGAGCGCGCCCAACCCCTGGACCGGTGTCAGGGTCTCGTTGAGTACCAGGTATCCGAGGAGGGTGGCGGTGAGCGGGCTGGCGAAGGAAAGGAAGGACACCGCCAGGGTCGGCAGCCGCTCCAGGCCGCGGAACCACAGGGCGTAGGCGAGCAGGGCGCCGACGACGCTCAGATAGCCGAACCCGGCCAGGTTGGTCGGGCTGACCGCGGCCGGCAGCCCTTCGAAGAGCAGCGTCGCGGGGAGCAGGACGAGCCCGCCCGCGGTGAGCTGCCAGCCGGTCACGCCCAGCACGCCCACACCCGCGGGCTGGCCCCAGCGCTTGGCGAGGACGAGCCCGGTGCCCATGGAGGCCGCCGCTGCCAGCCCGGCCAGGACCCCGAGCGGGTTCAGCGCGGCCTCGGGCCCCACCACCAGCAGGCCGACGCCGGCCGCGCCGAGTAGGCAGGCGAGCACGTGCGGCAGCCGGATCCGGTCCCGGAGCAGCAGGGCGGCGAGGACCATCACGATCACCGGCTGCACAGTCATGACCAGGGCCGCGACACCGCCGGGCAGGAGGTAGGCGGCGACGAAGAGCAGGTAGAAGAAGGCGCCGATGTTGAGGGTGCCCAGGACGAGCGCGCGCCACCACCAGATCCCCTTGGGCAGGGCCCGGCAGAAGAGCAGCAGGAGCAGTCCGGCGGGCAGGGCGCGGACGAGGGCGGCGAGGAGGGGCCGGTCGGGTGGGAGGTACTCGGTGGTCACCAGGTAGGTGCTCCCCCAGACGGCCGGGGCGAGGGCGGTGAGCAGGGAGTCGGCGGCGATCCGACCGCGGCCGGTCACAGCTGCTCCCCGTACCGTTCGCCGAAGGCGAGGCGGGCGAGTGGGAGTCGGCCCGGACGGCGGCGCAGTTCGGGGATCGGGTCGGGGCGGAACCGGCGGATGCTGCGGCGGGTGCTGATGGCTTCGGCAACGGATACAAGGTGCGCCATGGTCTACCCTTCGACGTTGAACTGTTCGATGTCGAAAGATTAAGCCGGGTGGTCTCCTCCCGTCAAGAGGTGCGGCGTTATGATCGCCGCATGAACGACGCCGTCGATGTTTTCCTCGCGCAGTGGGCCCGAGAGCGCCCTGACCTCGACGTGTCCCCGATGGAGGTCATCGGGCGGATGGCGCGCCTGCAACGGATGCTGGGCCGCGGGGTGAACGACTTCCTGGCCGAGGAGGACCTGGAGTCCTGGGAATTCGACGTGGTGGCCACCCTGCGCCGCGCGGGCGAGCCCTACCAGCTCACCGCCAAGGAACTGGTCCGGATGACCATGGTGGGTTCGGCGGCGATGACCAACCGGGTCGACCGCCTCGTCCGGCGGGAGCTGGTCTACCGCGAGGTCGACCCCGCCAGCCGGCGGCGCACACTGGTGACCCTCACCGAGAAGGGGCGGGTGCTGGTGGACCGGGTGGTGGAGGGGCACGTGGCCAACGAGGCGCGCCTCCTGGAGGCGCTGGACCGGACCGAGCAGGCCCAGCTCGCCGACCTGCTGCGCAGACTCCTGGTCTCCTTGGGCGACACCCCGCCCGCGGAGGTTCCCGGAGCCCAGGGCTGACCCCGGGGACGGCCCCAGGCATGACGAAGGGGAGGCCCCTCGCACGGGACCTCCCCACAGCTTCGGGTGCCGCCCTAGTCGCCCGTCTGCTCGCCCTTGGGTGTGTCGCCCTTGGGCTTGCTGTCCGGGGTGAAGGCGTCCTTGACCTTCTCGCCGGCCTGCTTGACCTTCGACTTGGCCTGCTCGGCCTTGCCCTCGGCCTGCCACTGCTCGTTACCGGTGGCCTTACCGACGCCTTCCTTGGCCTTGCCCTTGAGTTCGTCGAACTTGTTCTCGGCCTTGTCCTTCTCGGACATGAGAGCCTCCTTTGGTAACGGCTTCATTACAAGCCCTGTCCGCTGTGGAGGATCTCAATCAGATACGCGGCCTCAGATGTGCCGGTGGTGAGCAGTGACACCCTCAGGGGCGTCTGGGAGCTGACGGGGCCTAGGAGTCGGCGGGCGCGATCGGTACGACGGAGGCGAAGGGGGCGTGGGTGCCCAGGCGCTCGGCGATGCCGCCCCGCACCATCGTCTTGGCGGTCCGGACCGCGTCGCCGACCTCGGAACCCTTGGCCAGCTCGGCGGTGATCGCCGCGGCGAAGGTGCAGCCCGCGCCGCTCACCCGCTCCTCGCCGATCTTCGGCGCGCTCAGGACGGTGACCTCCTCGCCGTCGAAGTAGACGTCGACGGCGTCGGGGCCGGGCAGCTCGGTTCCGCCCTTGACGACCACGTGCCGCGGTCCCAGCTCACGGATGCGGCGGGCGGCCTCGACGAGGTCGTCGACGGTGTCGATGGACTCCATCCCGGCGAGGGTGCGGGCCTCGAAGTGGTTCGGGGTGATGACCGTGGCCAGCGGAAGGACCTGCGCGGTCAGGGCCTTGTCGGTGTCCAGGGCCGCTCCGGGCTCCTGGCCCTTGCAGATGAGGACCGGGTCGAGCACGACGTGCCGCCACTGCTGGTACTGGAGGGCCTCGGAGACCACGTCGATGGTGTCCGGGGTGCCGAGCATGCCGATCTTGACGACGTCGAGGTCGTGGCAGGCGGTGGCGGCCTCGATCTGGTCGGCGATGACGCCCGGCTCGACCGGGACGAAGCGGTGGCCCCAGTTGTTCTTGGGGTCGAAGGAGACGATGCAGGTGATCGTCCCCACCCCGTAGACGCCCAGTTCCTGGAAGGCTTTGAGGTCGGCCTGGATCCCGGCGCCGCCGGTGGCCTCGGACCCTGCGATCACGTACGCGCGGTTGGTCATCGCCAACCTCCCTCTGCTTGTTGTGCTGTTGCGCGGTGTCGGAGCCCTCGCGGGTCACGAACCCACGGGATATTGCATCACAACTGGTCATTCGAGGCATATCGGGCAATCGGTGGCTCCGAAGAGAGCACCGCGCCGCCGTCCCCGCAAGTGTAGGCGGCCGCCGCCGACCGGTGCTCGGTTCGCGGGCGTCCCACCCCCCCAGCGCCGGAGCGCCGCTCACAGCTCGGCCATCAGGCCGTGGGTCGTGTCGTAGCCGTTGACGTAGGCCCCCTCGACGGTGTTCTCGCCGGTGGTCGGTTCACCCGCGAAGTACAGGACACCCTCCAGCGGAGCCGCGAGCGCGTCCGGGGCGTCGTGTGCCCCCGGTGGGACGAACAGGTAGGCGCCCTTGCTGTACTCGTCGGCGGCCCAGTCGTGGGTGGTCCGGGAGGTCGGTTCGGGCACCTCTTCGCCGAGTGCCTCGGACAGGGCGGCCAATCCGGCGCTGTACCGCTCCTCCAGCGGCGCGGCGAGGAGCTCGCGGGCGCTGTCACCCGCAGCCCAGGCCACGACTACTTCCGGGTCCTCCCTGGACAGGCACCAGAACACGAACCCCGAGTCCGCTTCCCAGCCCAGGGCGTCCTCGCCGGCCGGGAAGACCGCGCGGTCGAACTCGTACACGAGCTTGAGGGCGTCGGTGCGGTCCAGCGCGCCGACGGCGTCGCGGTGGCTGGACGGGAGCGCTGGGTCGAAGGCCACGTCTCCTGCTTTCAGGACCCCGATGGGGAGGGCGACCACGCACCGGTCGGCGCGGACCTCGTCCCCACCCTCGGGGCCGGACACGTCCAGCGTCACGCCACGGCCCGACCAGCGCACCCGGCGCACCGCGCTCTCCAGACGGATGTCGAGCCCGTCGGCGAGCGGGGGCAGGAGGCTGTCGTATCCGTCGACCACCCGGAAGTTCTCCCGGGGCACGGTCCACCAGTCGAAGAGCCCGTACTCGTGCATCCAGACGGCGCTCCACCGGTCCAGTGACTCGTTGTCGATGGACACCGGCGGCCAGCTGTCCTCGGGGACGCCCATCCGGCGCAGGTAGGCGGCGGCGTCCTCGTCGTCCCGGGGCCGTTCGGGGGTTTCCAGGGGCTCGGCGACCCCGTTCCCGGCCCGCACCTGGACGGCCGCGGTACCGGCCTCCTCCACCAGTTCCCAGGTGTAGGTCTCCCGGCCGTGGATCAGCCCGGCGCCCAGCTCCACCGGGACCGCGCTGAAGGCGTGGTCGGTGTACAGCTGGCCGCCGATCCGGTCGCGCGCCTCCAGGACGACCACGGACAGCCCGTGGTCGACCAGGTTGCGCGCGGCCGAGAGCCCGGTCATGCCCGCGCCGATCACGGCCACGTCCCAGCGCTGCCCGCGGGTGCGGCCGTAGACGCCCAGCACAGCCGCGCCGCCGATGAGGGCGCCCCCGCCGAGCAGCAGGGATCTTCGGCTCACCGGGCGCCGCGGAGCGCCGTTCGAGCCCCGTCCGACCGTGCCCACGCCGCCTCCCGAAGTCCAGTCCGCCCCCGGACTGTAGCTCAGCAGGTCGCCCGGTCGGCAGCGGAGGGGTTGACGGCGGGTTGTGCGGCGCGGTGTCGTCGGGCGCTTGCCAAAATAAAAATATGCTCCTAATATTTTTATATGCCGCGCACCGCTGACCACGACGAGAGACGACGCCAGGTGGCCGAGGCCCTCCTGCGCACCATCGCCCGCAAGGGCCTGGCCAGGACCACGTTCGCCGACGTCGCCGACGAGCTCGGGGCCTCCGTGGGCCTGGTCCAGCGCTACTTCCGCAGCAAGTCCGAACTCCTGCGCTTCGGGGTCGAGCACCTCTACAAACGCGGTCGTGAGCGGATCGACGCGGTCGAGCGGGTCCCGCCCGTCAGCGATCTGATGTTCCGGGTCGCCCGCACGCTCCTGCCGCTGGACGAGGAACGGCGCTTCGAACTCACCGTCTGGCTGGAGTTCCTGCCCGCCACCGTCACCGACCCGGAGATGGCCGAACTCCACCGGACCACCACCCGGGAACTGGTCGACGGGCTCGCCGAGGGTCTTGCCGCCGCCCAGCGCAACGGCGAACTCGCCGAGGACCTCGACCCCAAGGCGGAGGCCATGGCCCTGGCGGCACTGGCCGACGGACTCACCGTCCATCAGCTGACCAGCCCCGACGTATTCGACGACGCCGCGGCCGAGGACGTGCTCCGCCGCCACTTCGCACGGCTCTTCTCCGTCCCCGAGGGGTCCGGTACCGCGAGCCACCTGCCGCGCGACCAACGAGGAACAGGGGACAGCTGACATGAACCGCACCGCAGAGCGAACCGAGCCCGAGCGGCACGCACGCACGAGCGGGCGGCTGCCCCTGCTGGACGTCCTGCGGGGTGTGGCCATCCTCGGCACGCTCGCCACCAACGTGTGGCTGTTCGCCGGACCCGGCGGTGAGGGGGTGGTGCTGTACGGCTTCGGCGACCTGAGCCCGTTTGATGCGTTCCTCGCCGAACCCTCGGCCGCGACACTGGCCGAAGGCGTCTTCCGGGCCGCGGCCAACGGCAAGTTCTTCGCCCTGCTCACCTTGATGTTCGGTGTGGGCCTGGCCATCCAGTTCCGGTCGGCCGCCAAGCGCGGCGGACGCTGGCCGGGGCCGTACAAGTGGCGGGCGCTGTTCCTGTTCGTCGAGGGGGCCGTGCACTTCACGCTGGTCTTCGCCGCCGACGTGCTCATGGGGTACGCGGCGGTCGCCCTGCTGGTCGCCTGGCTGCTCACCCGTTCCGAGCGGTTCCGCAGCACCGTCATGTGGTTGTCGCTGTCCCTGCACCTGCTGCTGATGTCCCTGGCCACGGCCGTACTGGTGGCCCTGCCCGACGAGCAGTCCGCCGTGCCGTCCGAGGTGGTGGAGCTCTACGCCCACGGTTCCTACCTGGACCAGGTCGCGTTCCGCCTGGACAACGCCCTCGCCCTGCGCGCCGAACCGATCTTCTCCTTCGGCCTGATGGTGTTCATGTTCCTGCTGGGCGTGCGCCTTTTCCGGGCCGGGGCCTTCGCCGATGACGCCACCGGCCGCCGGATCCGCGCCCGGCTGTTCTGGTGGGGCATCGGTCTGGGAGCGCCGCTCACCGTCGCCATGTCCTTGGCCGGGTCGGACTGGTTCTTCCTGGACCGCTACGTGGCGGCGCCGCTGGTCGCCCTCGGCCTGATCGGCCTGGTCGGCTGGCTGCTGGACCGGGTGAGCGGCACTGGGCCCGTAGTCACCGGGGTCTCCGCGCTCGGGCGGATGGCGATGACCGGTTACGTGGCCCAGAACGTCATTCTGATGTTCGTCTGCTACGGCTTCGGTCTGGGCCTCGCCGAGCGGATGGCCGGCACTGGGGCGTGGTGGGTGATGGGGCTGTGGGCGGCCGTGTCCCTGTTGCTGGTGGTCGCCGCCATGCTGTGGCTGCGCCGATTCCGGCAGGGGCCGCTGGAGGCCCTGCAGAAGAAGGCCCTCGCCGGGGCCCGGTGACGCACCGGCATGCCTCTTAGGATGGGGTGTCGGGGGCCTGATCGCGAGGCGGCGGTCGTTCTCGTGTCCCGAGGGTGCCTGAGCCCGGTCAGATCCCGTTGCCCACACCAAACCCACCGGTAACCGGAGGAACACACCCGGCATGTCCGACACCAGCGATTTCCTCGCCTTGCTCGTCGACGCCTACACCGAGGAGCGGATCGAGGTCGAGCTCCTCCCTCCGGCCAGGATGCTCATCCACATCCCGGACAACGAGCCCCTCGAGGTCGACTACAGCGATCCCATCGCCCAGGCCCTCGAGTTCCCCGCCGAAACGCACCCGGGCCTGGCCCGGCAGTCGGTCCACGGGATGATGCGCCTCGTGCGCGAGAAGGGCATCCCCCTGGGCACGCACTACCCGCTGCTGTCCGACGACCATGCCCGGCAGAGCCTCGTTTCGGCCTTCGCCGAGCAGGGGGTCGAGGCCTACTTCACCGAACCGAGCAAGATGTACGTCAGCAAGGAGGACACGGCCGGCACGCTCGACGTCGCCCAGCACCTCGCCGCCGTCGAGGGGCAGGAACCTGAGGACGCGCGGGCGCGTGCGGACGAGTACGCGGCGGGGACCGTCCAGCGCCTCTCGGACCACCTCGACACCCCCGTCGGCGTGGAACAGCTCCGGGTGCGGATCTATCCCGAGGCGGCCTTCCCGGAGGGCGCGCTTCCGCAGCTGGTCGCCCGCCAGATCACTTCGGACCTGTGGCAGACGGTCGTCATCGACTTCCCGGACGACATGCAGCTGCTCCGCCGCGACCAGGTCGGCGATGAGACGGCGGACGAACAGGTCTTCGCCGCGGCCGTGGAGAACTCCCTGAACGAACCGGTCGAGGTCTCCGAAATCGACGCCGGCGGCACACCGATCGTGCACATCGGCGGTGAACAGCCCTACGTGCTGTCCCAGCTGCACGCGCTCGAGCGCCACCTGGGCGAGACCGAGCACGGTGCCCTCGTGGTTTTCCCGTCCCCGCCGGTGGTCATGGCGCACATCCTGGGCAAGGGCAACCCCGTCAACGCGATGGAGACCCTCCAGGAACTGGCCGAGCGGTTCGTCGCGGACACGGACAAGCCCGTCACCGCCAAGCTGTACTGGTGGCGGCCGAACCCCGGTTCGTCGCTCCCCGACCTGCGCGAGGTGGCGATCAAGATCGACCACGAGAACAAGTCGATCTCCCTCATGTCCGCCGACGAATCGTTCGGTCCGCTCCTCCAGTCCCTGATGGCGGAGTCCTGACCACGCCCCGGCAGCGGTCCTGATCACGTCCCGGCGGCGTACGGGCGCGTCCCCGTGCGCCGCCGAGTCAGTGGCGTCCGCCGCCGGGACGGTGCTGGCGGGGTGTCCCGGAGAGCCGCTAGCATCCGGCGGGTGCAGAACTCTCTCACCTTCCAGAACCTTCTCGACGACGCCGCGATCTTCTCCCTGGAGCACCAGCTCCACCTGGAGACGGTCATCGGCAACCACAACTGGAACGTCAACCTCGCCGAACCCAGGTTCGAGTTCAGCGGGGACTCCGACCTCGTCTGCGAGCGGTTCCACCTCCTCGGCAGCGCCGCCCCCGGTCCCCAGTCCTGGATGTGGTCCTGGGCCAACCCCTCCGGCTTCCCCGCCGAGGTGAGCGAACTCGCCGCCTCCGTGCGCGACCTCGGCCACCAGCACGGCATCACCGAGCTCATGCAGCCGGAGGTGCCCTTCCGGGCCCTGCCCGGCTCCCCGGAGCTGCCGCACCAGGTACTTTCACAGCTCACCGACGCCGCCAAGGTACTCAGCGGGCGCTGGTTCTCCTACAACGGCGAGGTCGGTGGCGGCACCCGGGCCGCCTTCCTCGTCGAGCACCCCGCCTTCCAGCTCCCGCAGGCCACCCCGCTCGGGGTCACCGGCATCCTCCAGCAGGCCGTCTCCGGGCTGACCGCCATCTCGGACCACCGCAGGGCCGTGTACAGCTACGCCCGGTTGCGCGGTCTGGCCCCCGAGTTCTCCGACGACGGCAGGACCATCACGCTCACCGCCTTCGGAATCGAAGCGGGCTTCGACGAGCACAACCGGCTCTCCCGGATCGACGGCGGGATGACGCCCGAAGACTGAGCCGGCGGATCGGCCTTCAACGCGGGACTGGCCTTCAACATGACAGAGTCGTCAACTCTGGCCTGCCTCTTCCCCGCGGGAGAACTGGCCCGGCTCGCGCCCCTCGCCGGGGCCGCCCGCGTAGGTCTGACCGACCCGGAGCCACTCCTCGGCGGCCGCGCCCTCCGCGGTCAGGCCGGTGTCGGCCACGTGGCGGCGGCGGGTGAGGACGAGGCAGAACTGCTCGGCGTCGCCGCGCACCACGTCCTCGGCCCCGTCGGGGCCCATCCGCCAGAGCTCCCCGTCGGGTCCGGTCAGTTCCACGCGCACCTCGGCCTCCGGCAGGGGGAGTCCACGGGCGAAGTAGCTGTAGGCGCGGGCGCGCAGGGCGATGTGGACGATGTGCCGGAGCCGGGTGGTGGGCCGACGTCTGGCACCGAGCGCGTCGACCACGTCCTGGCCGTGCGCCCAGGTCTCCATCAGGCGTGCGGTCGCCTTCGAGGCCACGCTCATCGGCGGGCCGAACCAGGGCACGCGCGTCCCTGCCGGGGCTGAGTCCAGGGCGGAGCGCAGGCTGCCGGAGGCGTCGCGCCACTCCGAGAGCAGGGCGGCGGGCGCGAGTTCGACGAGGGGAGCGATGGCCTTCTCCCCGAAGCCCTCGGGGTCGGCGATCGCCCCGTTCAGGATCTCCCCGAAGGCCGCCTCGTCGGTGAGCGCGGTGTGGGCCACCCGGTCGAAATAGGCCAGGTGGGCGACCTGGTGGGCGACGGCCCACCCGGGCGCCGGGGTCGGTCGGGCCCAGTCGGCGCCGTCGAGCCCGTCGAGCAGGCTGGCCAGTTCTTCCTGCTCAGCGCGCAGGTCCGCCACGAGAGCGTGTGTGTCGACCACGGGTTCTCCTCGGGGGTGGTCCGCCGGTGACCCTGCGAGGGTTGGCCGACAGATGTTGACTGACTTGTCATGTTCGGCGCACCATAGCAAAGTGTGACCTGGCTCTCCTAGGGCTTCGGGTCGCCGGCTCCCGGGGCCCGGCTCCCGCCCGCGAGTCGCCGCTTTCCGGGTCCGTGCCTCCTGGGCTCGTGCCTTCCGAGCCGCCGCGACCCGGACCACCCCGAAACGGATGCGAGTGTGCGCTGATGACCGCGACCGACACCCCCAGGACCGACCGCTGGAACACGCCGGAGCGCGCCGCACTCCGGGAGACGGTACGGACCTTCGCGGCCAAGGAGATCCTGCCCCACGTGGAGCGGTGGGAGGACGAGGGCGAACTGCCCCGCGACCTGCACCGGGCAGCCGGGCGCCTCGGACTGTTGGGGCTCGGGCTCCCGGAGTCCGCGGGCGGTGACGGCGAGATGCTCGACCAACTCGTGGTCTCAGAGGAGGCCGTTCTCTCCGGCGTGCCCACCGGCGTCCTGGCCTCGCTGTTCACCCACACCATCGCGCTGCCCGCCCTGGTCGCGGACGGTCGAGAGCAGCTGGTGCGCGACTACGTCCTCCCGGCCCTCTCCGGTGACCTGGTCTGTTCGCTCGGCATCACCGAGCCCGAGGCGGGGTCGGACGTCGCCCACCTGCGCACCCGCGCGGTGCGCGACGGCGACGAGTGGGTGCTGAACGGGGCGAAGACCTTCATCACCTCCGGGTACCGGGCCGATTTCGTGACCGTGGCCGCACGCACCTCGGACACCGGGCACGAGGGCATCTCGCTGTTCGTCGTGGAGCGCGGGACCCCCGGGTTCACCGCCGCCCGCAAACTCGCCAAGATGGGCTGGCGTTCCTCGGACACCGCCGAACTCTCCCTGGTCGACGTCCGGGTTCCCGCCGACCGCTTGGTGGGCGAGGTGGACCAGGGCTTCTTCCAGATCATGCGCCAGTTCGCCAGCGAACGGATCGGCCTTTCGGTGCAGGCGTGCGCGATGGCGAGGCGCTGTGTCGACCTGTCCGTGGAATGGGTCCGGGAACGGGAGGCCTTCGGCGGTCCGCTGGCCCGCCGCCAGGTCCTGCGGCACCGGCTGGTGGAGATGCACCGCCGCACCGAGGTGGCGCAGGCCTACGTCCGCGGGATCGCGGAGCGGGTCCAGGACGGCGAACCCCTCATCTCGGAGGTCGCCATGGCCAAGAACACCGCTACCGAGGCCCTCGACTACGTGGTGGACAACGCCGTCCAGCTGCACGGCGGCATGGGCTTCATGCACGGGACCGAGGTGGAGCGGCACTACCGTGACGCGCGGGTGTTCAGCATCGGCGGCGGCACCTACGAGATCATGAACGAGGTCATCGCGAAGTTCCTCCCGCTGCGCTGACCGGAGGAACGGGGGAAGGGGCGCCAGTGGGTCAGGTACACGTGGGAAAACAGGCACCGAGCGGTCGGCCGCCCACGGAACGCGGCCGACGCAAGCGCGGCGCCCTCGTCCAGGCGGCGCGGGAGGTCTTCGAGGAGCGCGGTTTCGAGGACACCCGGATCGCCCAGATCACCGGCCGGGCCGGGATCGCCTACGGGAGTTTCTACACCTACTTCGACTCCAAGGACGAGGTCTTCCACGCGGTCGCCAAGGGGGTGGCCGGGGAGATGTTCGACGCCGCGCGCTCGGCCGCGCCTCCGGGGACCGCCCCCGTCGACCGGATCCGGCACGCCACCGAGCGCTTCCTGGCCGCCTACCGGGACAACGCCCGGATCATGCAGGTCATCGAGCAGGTCTCGCCGCGCCACCCGCGCTTCCGCACCCTCTTCCTGGAGATCCGCGGACTGTTCGTCGACCGGATCACCACGGGTACCCGACGTCTCCAGGAGGAGGGGCTGGCCTCGGCCGACATCGACGTGGAGACCACCGCGAGCATGCTCGGGGGGATGGTGGAGCACACCGCCCGGATGCTGTTCCTGTACGGGGAGGAGCACGACCCCGACGTGGTCCTGGAGACCGCCACGCGGCTGTGGGCGCGCGGTGTCGGACTGGAGTACACCTCGCCGAAGGGGCGAAGAACGTACAAGACCGGCGAGCAGGGGTCCGGCGATGATCCGGAGTATGGAGACCACAGACGCCACCGTGCCCGGTAACGACAAGCACGCTGACAGCGAGCCCAGTGAGCGCAGGCCCAGTAGCGGCAAGCCCAGTGACAGCAAGCCCATTGCCACCAAGATCGCCGTCCTGCTCCGCGACGACCTGGAGGGCTGGCAGCGCCTCAACGTGACGGCCTTCCTGGTCAGCGGGCTCGGATCCCGCACTCCTGAACTGATCGGAGAGCCATACGAGGACGCCGACGGCACGGAGTACCTGCCGATGTTCCGCCAGCCCGTCCTGGTGTTCGAGGGCACGAAGGAGACTTTGACCAAGGCCCACGCCAAGGCCCTCTCCCGGGACGTGGCCCTCGGCGTGTTCACGTCGGACCTGTTCAGCACGGGGAACGACCACGACAACCGGGCCGCGGTGCGGGCGGTCCCGACTGACTCCCTCGACCTGGTGGGCATCGCGGTGCACGGGCCGAAGAACGGGGTGGACAAGGTCGTCAAGGGCGCACGGATGCACCGCTAGCCTTCCCTGCCCGCTGCCTCCGCCGTCCCCCGCTGCCTCCGCCGTCCCCCGCTGCCCCGCCGTCCCCCGCAGGACGCGCGCGTACCGGCCGGGGGCGATGCCGAGGATCCGCTTGAAGTGCCGGTTCAGGTGCGGCTGGTCGTGGAACCCCGCGGTCGCCGCGGCGTCCCGGGGCGCCATTCCGTCGAGGAGCAGCTGACGGGCGAGGTCCACGCGCCGGCCCACCAGGTACTGGTGCGGCGCCATGCCGAACCTCCGGCTGAACGCCCGGGCCAGGTGGGTCGGATGGGCGTGGAGCAGGGCGGAGGCCTCGGCCAGGGACACGCCCGCCACCGTGCGGGCGTCGATGATGTCGCGCAACCCGTCGGCGAGCCCCGGATCGTCCACGGGGGCCGGTGGTCCCAGGGCGCCGCGCAGGTGCTCGCGGAGGCGCTCGGAGACGAGTTCGAGACGGCTCTCCGCCTCCAAGCGCTCGCCCGGTTGGACCAGGGCGCCGTGCAGCTGGTGGATCCGGTGCCGCAGGAGGGGATCGTCGAACCTCGGGTGGTCCACCGCCCGGCCGACCAGGCCCGGGTCGATCTGCTCGGGCTCCAGGTACAGGACCCGCTTGCGGAGGCCCTGCGCCGTGGTGGGGGTGCCGTTGTGGGGCACGTGCGGCGGTAGCAGAGTGACGGCCTGGTCCAGTGCGCCGTGCTCGTGGCGGCCCAGGTCGTAGCGGACGGTGCCGGAGTCGATGATGAGCAGGGTCCAGGACCGGTGCGTGTGCATCGGGTAGGCGTGCTGGCGCAGGTGGGTGTGGAACACCTCGGTGACGCCGCCGATCCCCGGTCTGAGGACCAAGGTGTCCGCGTGGCCGTCCATGCCGGAATTCTACGCGGGTACCGTCGAGCAGCCCGGTGCCAGTCCGGTGCGCGCGGACTCGTGGAGCGCTCCGAGGTTGACGTCGGCCGCGTGATCGTCCGTAAACGGACAGCGTGAAAGCCCAGGTGAACAAGGGTGGGTGTGACCTGCGTCCTACCCCGTGTACGACCCAAGAGGATCACGAAGCACGGGGGAAGAGTCTATGGGTGCCCTTACTAAGTTCACGAAGCTCTCCGGAGCCGCACTGCTGACTGCGGGGCTGGTCGCTGGTGGCACCTTGGCCGCCACCTCCGCGTCCGCGGACGAACAGCCGATCGAACCCGCCGACGCGCCCGAGATCATGGAGCGCCCGTGGCCCGCGTACCCGGATGACGCGGAGACCCACACGAACATCGTGGTGGCCACGACCTACCTGCACCACCAGACGGACGAGGACGGCCTCCCGTACTGGGACCAGCCCCCGACGAACACCTTCAATGAGGACCTGAGGGAGGTCCTGAAGGTGTACCAGGACGACCACGAGCTGGGGGAGCACGGGGAACTGCGGGAGGAGATGTGGGGACACTTCTCCGACATCCAGTTCGACTTCAACACCACGAGGGCCACCTGGGGGCCGCCTGAGTCCCAGAACTTCTACACCGTGGGGGACGGCGGTCCCGGGGTCGAGGCCCTGCAGTCCCTGCTGATCCACCAGCGTTACCTGGACGCGGACGGCCTCGACGGGGAGTTCGGGGAGGACACCAGGGACGCTGTGATCGGTTTCCAGACCGACGTGGTCTGCGACGAGGCCAGCATCGGTGTCAGCGCCAGCGACTGCATCGACGGCTTGGCCGGTGAGGTGACTTGGCGGGCACTGGTGGCCTTCGAGCCCGACGAGGTTCAGACCCAGTAGACGCCGAGCCGCAAGGCGTGCTCAGCCGGCCCTGAAGCCGCGAAGCACAGGTGGACGCCCTCGGGAGCCGTGCCGCTCCGAGGGCGGAACAAACCGGGCCGGGCCGTGTTGGGGGATGCGGTCCGGCCCGCCCGCTCGGTTCTCTCCGCTACCGCCGAGCGCCTCCTGCCGGAGCCCAGCGCTGAACCTCCGCGCTGGGCTCCGGTGCTGTTCCGCCGGGGCCGGCCCGTGCCCCACGGGCCGGCCCGTGCTGGTCAGCCCGCCCGGTGGGACCGCCAGGCCGTAGTGAACATCTCGTGCGGCGGAGCGACCGGCAACGGACGGGTGAAGGTCCCCCGGACCCGCCCCATGAAGTTCACGGCGAGCAGGTGCGTGGCGAGCTTGGCCGTCTCCATGGACGGGAACGGCGCCTTGAGCTCGGTCCACTCCCCGGGCAGGAAGAGCGAGCGTCCGGCCTTGGACCGCTTCTCCTTAGCGACCAGGCCCTTGTCCAGAAGCTGGTCGGAGGCCTTCCGGTGCTTGTCCGCCGACCAGCGGTTCCACCGGCGCACCCGGCGATTGGTGGGGTGGGCCATGGTGAGCAGCTGCAGGTAGAGGGCGGCCGCGTCGGCGTCCACACCGACCGCCTCGGACACCTCCGCCACCAGCTCGGGGGCGCTCAGCCGCGGGTCGGCCTCGAAACCGCCCGCGTGTACCGGGGTGTCGGCAGCGCGTTGGACCATGCGGGTCAGGCCGCCGCCGCAGACCACCCTGGCCTGGCGGACGGCCAGGGCGAGCTCGTCCATGCCGGACTCGTAGAGTGCGTGTATGCAGCGCTGGAAACGCTCTTCGTCGAACAGCCCGGCGGTCTGCAGCACGGCGTTGGCGGACCAGTGCACCCCTTGCCCGGGGAGGGTGATGATGCCGTCCCCGTGGAGGGCGTGGCCGGTTCCGGGTTCGAGTATGCCCTCGGCAGCGACCCGGTACTCGGCGGCACCGACCCGCTCCGACCATCCGTCGACCTGGCCGTCCTGGAGGTTCGTGACCACGGGTACGTACAGGCCGGGTGAACGCAGCCGCTCGGTCATCCGGTTGTGCAGCCCGGTGACCCCGGCTCGGGCGGGGTGGCCCACCGGGAGTTCGGTCAGAGCCCACGCCAGCAGCGAGGCCGTACGCAGGTAGGGGCGGATCCCCCCGTCCTCGGGGAAACCATGGGCGAGTTGCCGGCCGCCCGGCCCGCGGACGAGCGCTCCGACACGTGCGGAATAGAAAAGGGAGCGGGACCAGTCGGCGTCCTCATGGTCCGCCACGGCAGCGGCTTCTCCGGTGGTCGCTTCTTCGGTGCCGGTCGCCGGTCCGATGAGCTGGGCTGCCCACTCCGGGCCCAGGTCCAGCTCGTCCCGGAGCAGGTCGGGTACCTCCGCCAGTCGCACGGTGTGGTCGGACTTCGAGCGGCGGACCCCGAGGAGTTCCACCCACACCCGGGCCATGCGCTCGGCGGCCGCGGCCGTGCCACCGGGCTTCCACAGGTCGGCGGGGTCGTCGGGCACGGCCGCACCCAGGAGCCGGGCGGTGTCCGCCTCGGACAGGGTCGCCCCGGTCTTGCGGTACTCGGTCTGGGCGCCCTTGCTCGTCGGCGGAACCGCCTGCGGCCAGCCCGCTTCGCCGGACAGGACGAATTCGGCGACCGGCTTCATCACCTTCGTGTGCTGGCGGAAGGCCGCTGCCGCCTCGGGTCCGGCGCTGACGGGGCCGTTCCGGTCGAGCAGTTCCAGGAAGGAGCGCAACCGCGCGGCCTCGTCGTGTTCGGTCCGCAGGGGCGGGTCCTCCTCGGCGTCCGCGGGCACGGGGGCGCTCTCCCAGCGCACGTAGCCGTAACGCCGCTGCGGGAGGTAGCGGGGCGACCAGTGGGGCGCGGACGTGTTCGCGTAGCGCTGTCCGTCCAGGGGCGGGTCGGTGATCACGGCATGCCCCTGGGCCAGGAGCGGGGCCAGCGCGGCACCGCTGGCGGTTCCGAGTACCCAGCCCGTTCCCTGTTCGGCGAAGGGCTGGTCGGCCCAGGTGCGCAGTAGTGCGGTCAGGGCCTTCGCGTTTTCGCCGGTCGCCGCCCCGGTCGCCAGCCGCCACATGGCAGCGTCCGGCACGCCGAAGAATCGGGTCCAGGGTGTGGCCGGGGCCCCGGGCGGGCCCAGCCGCCGGTCCGCCTCGCCGATCCGGCCGCTCAGCCGGGCGCCGTCGGCGGCGAGGGACGTGATCATGCCCGAGTACTGGGGGAAGCCGAACGTGAACGCGTCCTTGGGCACCAGGCCGGACACCGCGCCGGCCAGGTGCCAGTCGATGGTCTCCTGGGCGGGCAGGGGCAGTGTTCCGGCGCGGACACGGGCGGTGCGGTCGGCCATTCCCGCCACCTTGAGCTGCAGTTCGACGGCCCACAGCACCGCCCACACCACGCCTTCGGCGACGGGGCCGGTGAGTCCGGGCACCAGGCCGGGTAGGGCCTCGCGGACGGCCGCCGTGCGGGCCCGGTCCACCTGCTCGGCGACCTCGGGCAGGGCCACGTCCGTGGCGGGGTCTTCGGGCAGGGGCGCCGCGAGCGCGGCCTCGATGAGCTGGCGTGCGGTGTCGGTGTCCAGTTTCCGGAGCGCACGGCTGGCCTCCGGGTCGCGCGGGGACAGGAAGTGCCAGTAGGCGGGCGGTGGCACGAGGGGCCGCCGTCCCACGAGGTCGAGGTTCTTCAGCCCGCCCTTCGGGTAGGCCCAGGTCTCCCATAGCAGGGTGTCGTCGGTGGTGTCCCGGGCCTGGAACACGGTGTGCCCCGCCTGCCAGCGGTAGGCGAGCAGTCCCTCGGCGGGGTTGTCGGGCATGCGCAGGACACCCCAGTACTTCAGGTCCCGGTGCTTGGGGATCGCGGCTCGGCGGCCGTCGGTCCCCTCCAGTGCCCGCTCGGCGTTGAGGTCGCCCTCTGCCCCGGGGCCGAGCCACACGACGCGGGCGCCCGTAAGCCCGCCTCTGGCGCCCAGCGGTGAGTCCGGCACCCCCTCGGGAAGGCGGACCAAGTGGAGGCGGGTGTCCAGCAGGTCCACGTAGTCCAGGCGCGGGTCGGGGGTGAGGAGCTCGGGGTTGGAGCGTGCGAGCGCGGCGCCGGTGGCCGGGTCCAGTTCCATGGCACCGTGCGCCCATTCGGCCCCGTCGGCCCACACCCGGGTGCCGTCGGTGGCGTGGTCGCTCCCGTAGGTGATGCCGGTCCGGTCCCCGGGGCGCAGGATGCCCCCGCTGTTGTAGCGGCCCCCGTCCGGGGCTTCCAGGACCAGTCCGAGGTCGTACTGGTGTGCCGTGCCCGCGTGGAAGAGGCCGGCGTTGCTGTCCGTCTTGAACGTGTCGTCGGGGGCCGAGCACCAGAAGGCCCGCGGCTGTCGCCAATCCCAGGGTTCCCACTCGTCAGCGGGATGCCAGGTGACGAGGAAGTCGCCGCCCACGTGGTGCACGACGTGGTCCTCCGCCTCCTCCGGCAGGGAGTACTCGCAGGAGCCGCGCCGTCCCCGGTGGTCCACGGCGACCGCGGTGTTTCGGCCGTAGACCGTGAGGACCGGCCAGGTGGAGGTCATGCCGAGGATGCCGCCCGGGCGGGCCCCGATCTCCTCGACGGCTTCCTCGAAGGCGGGCCAGGTGTACTCGGCGGGGATGCCGAAGCGCAGGGTGCGGGCCAGCGGCTCGGCCATGCGGGTCTCGGCCAGGGACTCGTGGAGTCCGTCCATGCCGCCCATCTCGAGGTGGGTGAGTTGCAGGTCGAGCCTGGACAGCTCGAGTTCGGTCTCGCCCAGCGGCGTGCCCCGCAGCCGCTCGATCCGCCGCTCGATCGCCTGGACGACGTCGGGCAGGGGGGAGTGCCGGGATATCCGGACCCGGCGGACCTCCGTCCTGATCCGCCGCGCCTTCTCCTCGGGAGCCTCCACGGGGATGCGGTGGTCGTCGCAGGCGATGAGCAGGCGGCCGTCCACCGGGTTGTGCATGTACCTGTTCTCGAACAGGCGGACGGGGGCGCCTTCCTCGCGCAGCCTCGGGACCAGGCGCGGGAACAGGGTGAACAGTTCCTCGGGGAGGTTCTGGGCCCCCACCGCGCCGCGCGTCCAATAGAAGCTGTACATGTGGTGGAACTCGGAGACCCAGGCCACGTAGCCGCCTTCGGGGACGACCCGGCCGTCGGCCATGGCGTCGGCGATGCCGGTGCTCTCCAGCAGGCGCAGCCAGGCCGCGCCGTCGGTGACGGAGGTGGGGAAGAGAACGGCCATCCCCGCCCGGTGCTCTGGTGCGGGCCCGGCCTTGGCGAAGATCGCCTCCGCCTGTTTCAGCAGCCCGTCCGGGACGGGGTTGCCCCGTGCGGCGGCAAGGTAGCGGCCGAGGACCCGGGAGACCTCCTCATCGCCAGCCTTCTTGCCCAGACCCAGGGTCTTCACCGAGGCACGGATCTGGGCGGCCAGGTTGGCCGGCGGGGCCACACCCACCGAGGCCCGCTGTTGGGGGGCTCTGATCTGGGCCGTGGCGACCGCGCCGCCGACGGCCCAGGCGTCCAGGAAGCGGACGAACTCCCGGTGCGCCTCCGCGGCGGTGTGGAGTTCGGCCAGGCGCTGCCGGTGGGCGCGGACCTCCGCTGCGGGCAGCGCACCGTGTCGGGCGAAAAGGAGGGCGTTCTCCACCGTGTGGTGGGGGTCGCGCGCGAGCCTGATCTTCGACTCCAGCTCGCGCGCCTCCAGGTAGGCGGCGGCCGCGTGCTTGGCCTCGGAGCCGAGCAGCCGGTGCGCGACGGTGTCGTGGATCCAGGGTTGGTGAGCGTCGGGCAGGTCGGCCCGCTTGCGTCCGCCCTCCATGGCGGCCGCGACGTACTTGGCTTCCAGGGGTAGCTGACGCATGCGCTCGTCGAGCTGCTGGAGCAGGTCGAGGGCTTGGGGTTCGCATTCGGGTGCGTGGGCCCGGACCCAGTCCAGGTACAGGGTGGACACGGCGGGGTCAGTGGGGAGGGGCAACTGCATACGGGAAGTCTGCCAGCGCCCACCGACAGTCATAGCAACGGATAGAGCGACGGTTCGCCTCGGGGACCCGCTCAAGTGTCGGCCGCAGGCCGTTTGGCAGGATGGCCGCATGGTGAGCGCTACCGATGCGGCTACGGCCCAGGCATGGCAGGCGGTCGGCGGGTCCGCGGACCTGGCCGCGAAGGTCTCCTACCGGGGCGCGGGGGAAGTGCTTCCGTCAGCGCTGCCGACGCGGGAGCTGGCCCGGGCCACGGTCGGGGCGTGCTCCTTGGCAGCGGCCGAGCTACTGGCCGCGCGGGCTGGTGGACCGGTGCCTGAGGTACGCGTCGACGAGGGCGCAGTGGCCACCGCCTTCATCAGCGAACGGCACCTGCTGGTAGACGGTCGCGCACCCACCCCCTTCGCGCCCCTGTCCGGGTTCTGGAAGGCCTCCGACGGGTGGGTGCGCACCCACGCCAACTATCCGCACCACCGGGCCCGGCTGCTGGCCGCGCTGGGGCTGGGCGACAGCACGGGCCCGGACCGGTTGGCCGAGGTGTTGGCCGCGCTCCCCGCACGCGAGATCCAGGAGAAGGTCTATGCCGCCGGCGGACTGGCGGTGGCCGTGGCCCCCGAACCCGGGCCCGGCGCGGACTCCGTCACGGCGGGACTCCCGCTGGCCGAGTCCGGGGAGTCCGGTGCGCACGGGGGCCGTCGGCTGCCTCCGGCCTCCCTGCCCGCCGCCGGGGTACGGGTCCTGGACCTGACCAGGGTCATCGCCGGTCCTGTCGCCACCCGGACACTCGCGTTCTTGGGCGCGGACGTGCTGCGTGTGGACTCACCCGGCCTCCCGGAGGACCCGGACAGCCACACCGACACCGGGCTGGGCAAGCGTTCCGCCCTCGTGGACCTGGGCTCGGCGGAGGGGCGGAGCATCTTCGAAGGGCTGCTCGACTCCGCCGACGTGGTGGTGACCGGGTACCGGCCCGGGGCCCTCGACCGCCACGGGCTCGCGGCAGAGGAACTGGTCGCCCGCCGTCCCGGTCTGGTCGTCGCCCAGTTGTGCGCGTGGGGGCGGTCGGGCCCCTGGGCCGGGCAGCGGGGGTTCGACAGTTTGGTGCAGGCGGCGAGCGGGATCGCGTCGATCGAGGCCGGGGCGGACGGCCGCCCCGGCGCCCTCCCTGCTCAGGCCCTGGACCACGGGACCGGCTACCTGCTGGCCGCGGGGGTCCTGCGGGCACTCACCGAGCGCCAGGCCGACGGCCACGGCCGTATCCTGCGTTTCTCGCTGGCCGGCACCGCCGACTGGCTGCTGCACGGCATCACCCCGCAACCGGTGGGGGAAGGCGCGTACGAAGCCGCCGCCTGGCTCACCGAGACTCCGTCCGCCTACGGGCGGTTGCGCCACGCGGTGTCGCCGGTCCGCTATGAGGGGGCTCCGGACGGCTGGTCCAGTCCCACCAGCCGTTGGGGATCCGACCCCGCCGCCTGGGCGTGACCGCGCCGGGGTACGGCGCAGTCCCGACCGTACGGGTACGGGCGCCCGGGGGAGCGCCCGGACGGGCTTCCGGTGCTGACGTGCGCTTCGGCTTCAGAGGCCCGGGACCGTGAACTCCTCTTCGGTGGCCAGGTCCCCGTCCAGGAACACCAACTCCTCCGGTGACTGGTGACCAAGCGGCAGGGTGGCGGCAAGGAGCCGGTCGTCGTGGGGTGAGGCACTGAGCGAGAGGTATTCGGTGCCGGTACCCGCCTCCTCCAGCCTCTCGCCCTCCCGGTCCCAGACAGTGAGGAAGCTCAGCGACCGGTCCGAGTCGGCCCCTGCCGCGTAGATCCTGTCGCCCCCGTCTCCGACGGCCACCTGGTGGAGGCGTGCGCCCGAGGCGATCGACCCCTCCCGGACGAAGAACTCCTCGGGTTCGTCGGCGGAGTACATGTCCCACAGCAGGACCGACTGGTACGTGCCGGTCACCAGGACGTCGTCGGCAACGGCCACGGGGGTGGCGAGGCCGTGGTCCGCTTCCCGGAGCTCCGGATAGGAGGGGTGAGCCTCCCCGGTGGCGGCGTCCCACACCGCCAGCCCCGTGCGCATCGTGGCGAACAGCAGTGTGCCGTCCGGTGAGGTCACCAGGCCGTTCACCCTTCCGACCTCACCCCTCTCGTTCTCAGGGAGGGGGGCACGGTACAGCTCCTCACCGGTACGGGAGTAGGCGATCACCGCATCCTCTGTGGAGTGGCTCGCGAAGAACAGAGTCTGGCCGTCGGGGGAGAGCGCCACCTCTCCGCTGCTGTAGGTCTCCTCCGGCAGTTCGAAGGAGTAGTGCTCGGACGAGTCCAGGTCCCAGAGGTGCACCTCTGCCTCGTCCTCGTAGGCCTCCGGTGCTGAGACGGCGGCCAGCACGGAGCCTTCGGGGTTCGTGACCAAGCGGGAGTCCTCGAACAGGGCGCCGTCGTCCTCCGGGGTGAGCTGCTCCAACGCCGCCGGACTGTCTGCCTCGAAGATGCCCGGACCGCTCTCGAAGAGGACCGCGAAACGGTCGCCGTCACCCAGGAAGACGGTGTCCGTGATCTCCGGTTCGGGATCGTCGGGCGAGGGACTCGGCGAGGGGGAGGTTGTGGGCGAAGGCGAGGATTCGGGCGAGGGCGTGCTCTCGGTATCGGCCAGGCTGTCGGGTTCCGGGCCGGCGCTGGAGGCCCCGTCATCCACATACGCCAGGGCCAGTGCGGACACCAAGAACAGGGCGACGGCCGCCGCGGCCCACGGCCACTTCCTCTGTGGTTCCGAGGGCTGGGAATAGCGGTCCGGAGTGCTCCAGTCGAGGGCCGGAACCGGAGGCCGCTTGGGCTACAGGGCTTCGGACCCCACCGCGTGTTGGGGTGCGGTGTCCTTCGCCTCCCGTGGTTCCGGCGCGGGACCGGGGGCCTCGGCAGCTGCGGGCCCTCCGGTGGGGACGGGCTCGTCGGCCGGAGCAGTCGCCTCTTCCGGCGCGGGTTCCTCCGTCCGGGCAGACTCCTCATCCGGGGCGTCGGCCGGGGTGATCCGGGTCGCGGCCATCGTGCGCAGGAGCTTGGTGGCCACCGCCTGCGGCAGCCACTCGGTGGTTCCCTCCCCGTCCACCGGCAGCGCCGTTCCGGTCAGTTCGGCCGACACCGCCGCAAGGTCGGGGCGCTCGTGCGGGTCCTTGGCCAGGCAGGCGGTGACCAGGGGGAGCAGGCTGTCGGGGACCCCGCTCAGGTCGGGGCTCTCGTTGACCACCCGGTAGAGCAGGGCCGAAGCGTTGCCGGTGCCGAAGGGCTGGCGCCCGGTGGCGGCGAAGAGCAGCACGCCGCCGAAGGCGAACAGGTCGCTGCGCGGGCCCACGTGGGCCCCTGTGGCCTGCTCGGGAGACATGTACCCGGGGGTGCCGAGGGTCTGCCCGGTGCGGGTGAGCGCGGTGGCGTCGGCGGCACGGGCGATACCGAAGTCGATGACCTGGGGGCCGCGCGGGGACAGCAGGACGTTGGAGGGTTTGAGGTCGCGGTGGATGAGCCCGACCCCGTGAATGGCGGACAGCGCCTCGGCGAGCCCCGCGCCCAGGGCGCGCAGGGAGTCCTCCGGGAAGACGCCGCTGTCTCGGACCGCGTCGTGCAGTTCGGGGCCGGGGACGTACTCGGTGGCCAGCCAGGGCTGTCGGCCCTCGGTGTCGGCGGCCAGGACCCGTGCTGTGTAGGGGCCCCGGACCCGGCGGGCGAGGTTCACCTCACTGGCGAAGCGCGCGCGGAACTCCCGGTCCCCGGCGTATTCGGGCCGGATGGCCTTCACTGCCGCCAGGTCGTCTGCTTGGCCGTCGGTCGCGACCGCGAGGAACACGACGCCCATGCCGCCCTCGCCGACACGGCGCAGCAGGTGGTAGCTCCCCAGCTCTCGGGGATCGTCGGGGTGCAGCGGTTCCAAAGGGGGCGTTTCCAGACAGAGGGCGGTCCACGGAGCAGCCTAGCGGTGGGGGTCCCGCCTTGCACCGTCCGGGGGCTGGTGGCGTTCTCCCTCTCCTCTGGTGGTTAGAAGGGGAGCGTGCCGGTCTGGAAGGTTGCCGCGCCTACTGTTTCCATCGCCTGGTTCCCCGAGAGCAGGGCCGTGCTCAGGGCCTGGGCTGGCCAGGCCCACCACCGGCGCGGGGCCCGGTGGCGGCCCCGGGAAGCGGAGGGGAACTCCGGAGAGGGCCCAGGCAGAGACTCGGGCGGGGGCTCGACGGCCTCCCGGGCTTCTTCGGCTTCCCGGGCCTGTTCGGCTTCCCGCTCGGCTCGTTCCCGCCGTTGGCGGGCGACCTCGACCCAGTGGGGGACGGCGCCGTGTTCGAGCATGTAGGCGACCTTCGGGTTGCCCTGCATCTGGCGCAGCAGCCGTTCCCGGCGGGCCTGGGGCGACTCGGGCAGGGCATTCGTCGGACGCGGGGCCGTCGGGCGGGGTTGGGTCCGGCGATGTTCGGCCCAGAGGGCGGAGCCGGGGCGGGAGAAGCGGTGGTCCCGGGGTGCGTTGAGCACCGGTCGCAGCCGGGTGTCGGTTGTGGTGGTCATCCTGGCCTTGCCTTCCGTTGGACAGCGCCGTCGGGGTGTGGCGGTGCTGGAGTACTCGGTCTGGGGCCGCGCGCCCGCCGGGTCCGGGAAGAGTTGCTGGGTGCCTCGGCGGGCGCGCGGGTTTCGAGGGTGTGCGGGTTCAGGCGGTGGGTGGCCTGGGGCCGCCGGGCTTGGTGGGGTTAACGCCCAGGTGGCGGAAGGCGAGTAGGCGCAGGAGCTGGGTTCGGGTGGGTGCGGTGATCTGCTCGAAGGGGTCGCCCTCGCCCGACCAGCCGAAGGGGCGCCGACCCACGTAGACCTCGTTGGGGGGTTGGCCCTCGACGGTCATGGTCCAGTGCCGGTAGAGCAGCGAGCACAGGACGTGCTCGGGGATGGGCAGCTCGCTCTCGCAGGTCGCGCTCTTGTGTACGGGAAGGCGCAGGCGCGCCCCGTCACTGCCGCTCTGGGCTGTTGTGGCTGTGCGGGGTGGCGGGACGGTGGAGGTGGGGTGGTCGGTGACGGCCTGGTCGATGAGCTGGGTGGCCAGCTCGGCGTCGCCTTCGGTGCGGGCGAGGCGCAGGGCGTCGCGGATGAGCGGGAGGCGGTTGCGCAGGGTGTGGGCGTGCCACTCGGAGAGCTGTTGCGCGGTGAGGTGTGCGGGGGCTCGGAGGGCGTCTTCGGCGGTGGTGAGCAGGTCTGCGGTGCAGGTGTCGAGCATCAGAGTGCCACCCCCGGCCGGCGCAATCCCACCAGGACCGTGTGCAGGACATCGAGGGGTGCGGTGTCCAGGGGGCGCCGGGGTCCCGGGACCTGCGGCGGTCGGGGCGAACGCGGCGGCCCTGCCTCGGTGAGGGTTCGGGGAGCAGCGGCGTAGGTGCGTACACGCCCCGCGTTACGGGGGCGACGGCGGCTCAGCAGCTCAGCCGCGCGGTGGCGCACGTAGGCCAGCTCGGACAGGTTCAGGTATCGCGGCATAGCGCGGCTCCTGGTGCTCGGATGCCGCTGGATGAGAGCGGCTTGAATGAATGCCCTTCTATGATGAACTTCGGAATCTAATATTTGCAAGAGGATCACAGGAATCCGATACCAAGATTCCGAAAGATGACCGATTGAGAAGTTCTGCCATACGATCGGCACGTCTACCCCAGGGAGAGGCTTCATGACCAGGCGAATCAGCCCGACTGTCCGCAGGCGCCGTCTGTCTGCTGTGCTCCGCCAACTCCGCCACCAACACGGCAAGACCCTGGATGTGGTCACCGCCGACCTGGAATGGTCGCGTGGTCGGCTTGCGCACATGGAGGGCAACAAGTGGCTGCGCCCTGACTTGGGCAACATTCGCCAGCTCCTCGACTACTACGAGGTCAACGAGCCGACCGCACGAGAGGCGACCCTCAATCTCGCCCGCCAGTCCAGGGAACGCGGCTGGTGGACGAAGCAATACAAAGACGCGTTTGAATCCGGATCGCTGGTCGGGTTCGAGTCCGAGGCATCTGTAGTGTCGACCTGGCAACCCGTCGTCGTCCCCGGCCTGCTCCAGACTGAGGAGTACGCTGCGGCGAGCGCCCGTGCTGCACTAGCGCGCCCAGCTGCCGAGGTGGAGCGCATCGTCGAAGCGCGAATGGCACGGCAAGAAGTACTTGACGGGGAGCAGCCGCCAACCGTATGGGCCATTATCGACGAGTCCGTGCTGCATCGGCTGCCCAGTGAGGGCGGGGTAGCCCACCGACAGATCACCCGTCTCGTTGACTTCGCCGAGGACACGGACAACCAGATCACGGTCCAGGTGTTGCCCTTCACCGCCGGGCTGCACCCCGGGATCTCAGGACCGTTCGTCCTGCTTGATTTCCAGGACGAGTTGGATGCGCCGCTCGTGTTCCTGGAGTCCCGCACCGACGGGTTGTTCCTGGAGGAGCGGCCTGAGGTCAACGAGTACCGGCTCGTGTTTGATCACCTTCAGGTGACCGCGCAGTCCCAAGCGGACTCCCTCCGCTTGATGAAGAAGATGCTCACCGAGTAGGAAGTCACGACCATGCGTTCATCCACTGACCTGAAATTCCGTAAGTCCACCTACAGCAGCACTACCAGGGACTGTGTCGAGGTCGCCGACTTCGATGGAGGGTCGGCGGTACGCGACACGCAAAACCGGGAGGCCGGACACCTGTCCTTCAACTCCCAGGAGTGGGCAGCGCTGCTCCACAGCGCGCGCATCAATAGGTAGGTCGTACAACGGATGAGGGCCCCGACCGCTGGATTTACCGCGGTCGGGACCCTCTGCATTCATCCAAGCACCACTGTACCCGGGCGCTGTCCGGTCGGGAAGTAGGCTTCTCCGCTGTACTTCTGGCTGCAGGTGTCCATGACCAAGGGGGAGCCCCCGTCTAGCCGCGGGACTCCGCGGCTGCGATGCCCGCGCGGCAGGCGCGGGCCACGGAACGGTGGTTGGAGAAGCGTTCGAGCAGCCCGTAGGGCGACAGCGGCCCGGAGGGGGCCTCGCCGACCGGTGCGCCCTCGACGTCGTTCACGATCAGGGACTCACCCGTGAGGCGGCCCGACCGGAACCAGCGCTCCCACCGTTCGAAGTCGGGGCTGTACTGGTGGGAGAAGGCGAACACCGCCTCCTCTGCGCCTTCCAGCAGTCCGCCGCCGCGGGACCACAGGCCGATGCTCTCCGCCGAACGGTCCGACCAGTCCTCGGCGGTGACCACGTCGACCACCGGGCGCCCAGAACGGTCGCGGACCAGCAGGGCGTCCGTGGCGCGCGTACGCGGGTGGAGTTCGCGTTCCTCCTCCACCGAGGTCAGGGACACGAGCACCCGGGGCACCCACCACCAGTTCTCCCTTCGGGCGATCAGGCTGTCCGCGCGCAGCCGCGTGGGCGGGTGCTTGATGGCCTCCTGCTCCACCAGGTGCTCCACGAACTCGGTCCCCTCGAGGTCCTCCACCACGTCCACGGGGCCCGACCCGGTGACCGCCGCCCGGCCGCCCGCGTCCTCGGCTGTCGCGCTGAAGGCCACCCGCAGGCCGCGGAGGGAGAGGGCGGTGTCGGCCATGGAGTAGGGGAGGGCGACGCACGGAGTGTCGCGCCACACGAGCGGAACCACGGGAATGCCCGAAGGCCCGGAAGGGGTGGTCCAGCTGAGTTCGGCGACAGTGGATCGCTGCCAAACCGTGATCAGGTCAGTCAAGGTCAGGCCTTATAAGTGAGGAATGACGCGTGTTAATTTCTGATGACTTTAACCCATCCTCCGAATCGGCTGCGACCTCCTGGGTGACGAGTACGGATGGGGTCGCCGTGTCGGCTCGGACCCGGAGCGTGAAAGGTAGGCCTCGGCCATGCCCGCAGCCCTAGTCCTACTCGCGTCGGTGGCGGTGTTTGCCCTTGGCTACCGTTACTATTCGCGATACTTGGCAGAGAAGGTGTACGCGCTTGAGCCGGGGTTCGTCACCCCCGCGCACACCTACAAGGACGGCGTCGATTTCGTTCCGACCAATCGGCACATCGTCTTCAGCCACCACTTCATCTCCGTGGCGGGGGCAGCCCCCATCGTCGGTCCCGCCGTCGCGGTGTTCTGGGGCTGGGGGCCCGCCCTCGCCTGGGTCCTCCTAGGAACGGTCTTCGCGGCTGGCGTGCACGACTTCGGTGCCCTGGTGGTGTCGGTCCGCCACAAGGCGCGGAGCATCGGCACCCTGGCAGGGGAGGTCATCAGCAAGCGTGCCCGGACGCTGTTCCTGGTGATCATCTTCTTCCTGCTGACCATGGTCAACGCGGTGTTCGCCATCGTCATCGCCAACCTCTTCGTGGACTACGCCGAGGCCGTGCTACCGATCCTGGTGGCGATCCCGTTGGCCATCGCGGTCGGCCAGGTCGTCTACCGGCGCCGGACCGCCGCCCTGGTGCCGTCGGTCATCGCGCTGGCCCTGGTCTACGTGTGCATTCCGCTCGGTGTGATGTACCCGATCGACCTCACCGGATTCGCTGAGGCACTGGGGACGACCCCGGACATCATCTGGATCGTCCTGCTGTTCGTATACGCGTTCATCGCCTCCCGCCTCCCAGTGTGGATGCTGCTGCAGCCGCGCGACTACATCAACCTGCACCAGATGATGCTGGCCTTCGTGGTCATCTTCCTCGGCGTGATCGTCGGCTGGGACACCATCGTCGCCCCGGCGATCAACACCGACATCCCGGCGGACTCCCCGCCCTGGTTCCCGCTGCTGTTCGTCACCATCGCCTGTGGTGCGATCTCCGGTTTCCACAGTCTCGTGTCCTCGGGGACCACGGCGAAGCAGCTCGACAAGGAGACCGACGCCCGGATGGTCGGTTATCTGGGTGCAGCGGGTGAGGGCACCCTCGCGGTCTGCTCCATCCTCGCCTGCACCGCCGGTGTCGTGGCCGCCTCCGCCTCTCCACTGGTCGAGTGGAACGGCATCTACAGCGACTTCGGTTCCGCCTCTGCCGGGGCGACCGGCAACTTCGTCGAGGGTGTCGGCCAGTTCGCCGCCAACATCGGTGTCCCCTTGCAGGTCGGCGTCGTCTTCGCGGTGGTGGTCGTGGTCAGCTTCGCCGCTACCACCATGGACACCGGTGTGCGCCTCCAGCGCTACATCGTCCAGGAGATCGCCACGATCGTTGGGTTCCGCCCGCTGGCCCGCAACCTCACGATGGCCACCGTGATCGCTACCGCCGTCCCACTTGCCCTGGCGCTGGTCCCGGGCGACTTCGCCTTCGGTACCCTGTGGCAGCTGTTCGGTACCACCAACCAGCTCACCGCCGGGCTGGCGCTCGCGGTGGTCGCGGTGTGGGTGACCAAGCGCGGGCGCAACCCGGTCGCTGTCCTCGTCCCGCTGGTCTTCCTGCTGGTCATGACGTCCTGGGCTCTCATCGTCAACCTCATCGAGTTCGTGCAGTCGGACTCCCTGGTCGACCAGTTCCTGCTGGCCCCGCTGGACTTCGTCATCTTCGTCCTGGCGATCTGGCTGATCGTGGAGGCCACCCTCGCGCTCCGCAAGGCCTGGGGCTCCCGAGGTGAAGCCGCAACCGCCGACACGGAGGGTGAAGGCGCCGAAGCCGATGAGGCCGCCACCGACAGCTCCGACCCGAAGGAGAAGTAGAACGTGAACCTGCTGGGTGCGCTCTCCCGCGCGCATGACGCGTGGAAGCGTCTGGAGGCCTTCCACGACGAGGTCTTCACCGCCAAGTGGCGGCAGGAGATCCGCCGGGAGGCACGCACCCAGGAGGACACACTGCGGGCCCTTCTCCTCCTGGAGACGCTGGGAGTGGAGGGGCCCGTGTCCTATGAGACCCTCGACCTGATCCCCTACATGGTTTTTGACCTGCACGAATGGCACCAGAGGATGGGGCGCGACGACTTCGGTGGGCCGGGAGTGTGCTGTTGAGGTTCGGCAGGCGGCGCGGGGAGCGCGCCAAGCACCGGGACGGGCACCGGAGCGGCGCCGAGCAGGGCCGACCCGCCAAGGACGCCCCCATCGTGTTCTTCGGCGGCAAGGGCGGGGTCGGAAAGACCACCATGGCCGCTGCGCACGCCATCCGCCTCGCTGACGAGGGACTGCGCACCCTGCTCGTGTCCACCGACCCCGCACATTCCCTCGGTGACGTGCTCGCCCTGCCCCTCGGCGACCGCCCGGTCCGCGTGACCGACCATCTGTGGGCCCGCGAGCCCGACGCGGACGCTGCTCTGCGCCGCCGTGTCCGGCAGATCGCCGATGACGCCAGTACCGCCCTGCCCCAGGAGATCCTGCCCGCCGTGACCCGGCACCTGGACCACGCCGCGGCCGGCCCCGGTATGGCGGAGTCGGCCCTGGCCGACCTGCTCATGGACGCTATGGCGGAGGTACCCGGCCAGTGGGACCGGCTGGTGGTCGACAGCGCCCCGACCGGCCACCTCCTCCGTCTGCTCGACCTGCCCGAACTGCTCACCCCGTGGGTCCAGGGACTGGTCCGCCAACGCGAACGCGCCGTCGACGCCGACCGGTTCGCCGTGGGAGTGGCCGGGGGCGAAACCGACGGTGCCCCGGACGACCCCCTCCTGGACAAACTGCACGCCCGCCGCCGCAAGCTCGAACGCGCGGCCGAGCGACTGCGCGAGGATGCCGAGGTCAGGCTCGTCCTGGTGCCGCGCCGGATGGTCCTGGCCGAGACCGACCGCGCCGCGGCCCAGCTCGCCAGGACCGGCTTCCGCTTGGGCACGGTGGTGGTCAACCAGGTCCCCCCGGAGGCCGACCCCGAGATGCTGAAGACTGTCCGGGAGCGCTTCGCCCCCTACGGCACCGTCGAACTCGACCTGGTGGACGACGAACCCATCGGACCCGACGCCCTGCGCGCCCTAGCCGCCCGCATCGGCTGATCCTGGCGCCCGCACCGGCTCGCCGGACCAGGGCTTTTACCGGGCCCGGCCGGAGGCCCTGGAGGCGCCGCCGTGCGTGCCGCATGCGGTCGCTTTCCAAGCGCGTCGGCACGTGTTCTCATGGAGTGACGCAGTTCACATCAGCCTTCGGGGGAGAGACATGCGTGCCGTACGGGTCCACGAGTACAACCAGCGGCCGTCCATCGACGAGGTGCCCGACCCGAAGGTCACCGGACCGCTGGACGTGCTGGTCGAGGTGAACGCCGGCGGAGTGTGCCGCACCGATCTCCACATCGTCGAGGGGCAGTGGGCCGAGAAGAGCGGCGTCGAGCTGCCGTACGTCATCGGCCACGAGAACGCGGGAACCGTGCTGGAGACCGGCGCCGCGGTGACCAACGTCAGCCCCGGGGACAAGGTGATCCTGCACCCGCTGGTCACCTGCGGCCTGTGCCTGGCCTGCCGGTCCGGCGACGACGTGCACTGCGAGGACTCCTCGTTCCCCGGCATCAACGCCGACGGCGGCATGGCCGAATACCTGCTCACCAACGCCCGTGCCTGCGTCAAGCTCGACCCCGGGCTCGCACCCGCCGAGGTCGCCGCGCTGGCCGACGCCGGACTCACCGCCTACCACGCCGTACGCAAGGCGGTCCCAATGCTGCCACCGGGCTCGTACGCGGTCCTCATCGGTGCCGGCGGACTCGGCCACATCGGCCTGCAGTCGCTCCTGGCCATGACGGCAGCCGAGACGGTCGTCGTGGACCGCTCGCCCGAGGCGCTGCGGCTCGCCGGAGACCTGGGCGCCCACCACACTGTGGCCGCCGACGGCACGCAGGTGCAGACCGTCCTGGACGCCACCGGCGGCCGGGGCGCCGAGGTGGTCCTCGACTTCGTCGGTGAGGGCGGCACCGAGAGCGAGGGGTTGGCGATGACCCGGAACGCCGGAAGCTACTTCTCCATCGGCTACGGCGGGGTGGTCGACATCCCCACCATCGACATCATCTCCAGGGAGATCAACGTCATCGGCAACCTCGTCGGCTCCTACACCGACCTGGTGGAGCTGATGGTCCTCGCCGCGAAGGGGAGCGTCCGTCTGCGGACGGAGACCTATCCCCTGGACGCGGCCATCGAGGCCCTCACCGACCTGGACGAGGGACGCATACCGGGCGGGCGCGCCATCCTCGAGCCCGTCAAACGCTGAGGTGTTCGGGGCGGGCCTGCGGGCCCGCACAACCGCGGGGGGAACGAGATGTACGAGAAGGACGGGGAACGCTACTTCATCGTCGACGGGCACATCCACTTCTGGGACGGCAGGCCCGAGAACCAGGCCAACCGCTACGGCGAGGGCTTCATCAACTGCTTCTACGACTACCACCGCAACCTCAGCCCCGAGAGCGAGGTGTGGGACCTGGAGCACTTCCAGCGCCAGAGCGAAGAGGACATACTGCACGACCTGTTCGAGGTCGGCTATGTGGACAAGGCCGTCTTCCAGCCCACCTACCTCACCGACTTCTTCGTCAACGGCTTCAACACGACTGAGCAAGACGGGGTGCTGGCCGAGAAGCACCCGGACAAGTTCATCGTCAACGGTTCGTTCGATCCGCGCGACGGGGAGCCGGGCCTGGCCGAGCTGGAGCGGCTGGCCGAACGGTGGCAGCTCAAGGGAGTCAAGCTCTACACCGCCGAGTGGAAGGGCGAGTCCAAGGGCTGGAAGCTGTCCGACCCCTGGTCCTACCGCTACCTGGAGAAGTGCCGGGAACTGGGCATCCGCAACATCCACGTGCACAAGGGCCCCACCATCTACCCGCTCAACCGGGACGCCTTCGACGTGGCCGACGTCGACGACGTTGCCACGGCCTTCCCCGACCTCAACTTCATCGTCGAGCACGTCGGACTGCCGAGGCTGGAGGACTTCTGCTGGATCGCCACCCAGGAGCCCAACGTGTACGGCGGGCTGGCGGTGGCGATGCCCTTCATCCACACGCGGCCGCGCTACTTCGCCCAGATCATCGGGGAACTCCTCTACTGGCTGGACGAGAACCGCGTCACCTTCGCCAGCGACTACGCGATCTGGACGCCGAAGTGGCTGGTCGAGGCGTTCGCGGACTTCCAGATCCCCGAGGACATGCAGGGCGAGTACGGGGAGCTCACGGCGGACGTCAAGCGCAAGATCCTCGGGCTCAACCTGGCCCGCCTCTACGGCATCGAGGTGCCGTCCGGGCTCGGTCTGTCCGTGCCGGAACAGCGCGACACCTCACCGGTGGTGGCCGCCACCAAGAACGAGGAGGCGGTGTCAGGATGACACGCACACGCGCGCGGCCCCCGGTGTCGGCCGCCGCGGTGCGGCGCGCTTTGGACACGGTACGCGATCCGGAACTGGACGAACCCGTCACCGACCTGGGGTTCGTGTGCGATACCGGGGTGGACGAGGACGGGACGGTCACCGTCGACCTGCGGCTGCCGACCTACTTCTGCGCACCCAACTTCGCGTTCCTCATGGTCGCCGACGCCGACGACGCCCTGCGAGCCCTGCCGGGCGTCGCGGGGGTCCGGGTGCGGTTGCTCGACCATTTCGCGTCCGAGGAGATCAACGCGGGTGTCGCCGCGGGCCACGGCTTCGACGCGTCCTTCCCGGAGCTGGCCGAGGGCGAGCTCGAGGAGCTGCGCCGGACCTTCCGGCGCAAGGCCCACGAGGCCGGCCAGGAACTGGTCGCCAGCACACTCCTGGCGGGCGGTGCCGACCACGCGGAGCTCCTGAGTCTGCGCCTGGGGGACCTGGGCGACCGGGTGCCCGCGTCCGACCTGGGGCGGCTGCGCCGCCGCCGTGCGGACCTCGGCCTGCCCTCGGGTGTCACGGCCCCGCTGCTGGTCGACGAGTCTGGCGCCGCGCTCACCGAAGAGGAGCTTCCGATCAGGCTGCGTCTGGCCCGGACCACCCGCATCAGCATCGAGGGCAACGCGGGCTGGTGCCGCGGCCTGCTGCGCACCCGCTACGGGGAGGAGGGGCGGAGTTCACCGGGCTGACCCGACGGCGTTTCCCGTGGCATCATCGTGGGCCGTCGTCAGGTGAGGGGACCCGCGTGAACGCAGCCGCCGCAGCGAACCCGCTCGAAGCCCTGTCACTCAACGAACTGCGCCAGCGCACCAGCATGAAGTGGCGCGCCTACGGCGAGGACGTGCTCCCGCTGTGGGTGGCCGAAATGGACGTGCCGTTGGCCGCCCCGATCGCCGGCGCCCTGCGCCGTGCCGTCGACATCGGCGACACCGGCTATCCGGCCGGGGACGAGTACGCGCGCGCCGTCGCCGGCTTCGCCGAACGCCGGTGGGGTTGGGCCGACTTCCCGACCGAGCACACCAGGATCGTGCCCGACGTCATGATGGGCATCGTCGAGGTGCTCCGGCTGGTCGCTGAGCCAGGGGACCCGGTGATCGTCAACGCCCCGGTCTATCCGCCGTTCTACGCGTTCGCCACCCACGCCGACCGCCAGATCGTCGAGTCGCCGCTCACGGCGGACGGACGCGTCGACCTCGAAGACCTCGACAGGGCCTTCGGCCGGGCGCGCGCCGCAAGCCCTCGGGCGGTGTACCTGCTCAGCAACCCGCACAACCCCACGGGCGCCGTGCACACCCGGGCAGAACTGCGGTCCGTCGCCGAGCTGGCGGGACGGTACGGCGTGCGGGTGGTCTCCGACGAGATCCACGCCCCGCTGGTGCTCGCCGGCGCCGCATTCACCCCCTACCTGACCGTCGCCGGATCCGAGGACGCGTTCTCGCTGACATCCGCCTCGAAGGCCTGGAACCTGGCGGGGCTCAAGGCCGCGCTGGCCGTGAGCGGCCCCGAGGCCGCCGCGGACCTGGCCCGGATGCCCGAAGAGGTCGGCCACGGCCCAGCCATCTCGGGATCATCGCCCACACAGCGGCCTTCCGCGACTCCCAGGAGTGGTTGGACGCTCTACTCCGGGGCCTGGACGCCAACCGGACACTGCTTACGCGCTTGATCGACGAGCACCTGCCCCAGGTCGGCCACCTGCGCCCCGAAGGCACCTACCTCGCCTGGCTCGACTGCCGGGCCCTGGACCCGGACTCCGCCGCGTCGGCTGACGGGCCGGGAGTGGTCACCGAACTCGCGGGGCCCGCGCGCATGTTCCTCGACCGGGCCCGGGTTGCGCTCAGCTCCGGTCACACCTTCGGCAGCGGGGGAGCAGGGCACGTCCGCGTCAACTTCGCCACCTCGCAGGCGGTGCTCACCGAAGCCGTCACCCGGATGGGCCGCGCCGCTGAGCAGGAGACAGCCCGCGCGCGCCGCTGAACAGGAGACCGCCTGCGCGCCGCTGAACGGGTGCCCCGGACGTTGAACGGGCCGCCCCGGACGCCAACACTGTTGTCTTTGGGCGTTGGTGGTTGCCCTGGGGGTCGGGGTTGTGTCGGTGTTTGTCCCTGGTTGTCCCTGGTTGTCCCTGGTTGGGGGTGCTGGTGTCCTCTTTGGGCTGGGGTTCCCTCCTTTCCCGCCGCCCGATTGTGGCCGTCTCCGCTGCGCGCCTCAAGGTCGTCGCCATCGAGCGCTTCGCGCGTCATTGGCGCTCCACCTTGACCCGCTTCGCTACGACGGCAGGTTGGCGGCTATCGCGAAAGGGGGCCGGGTGGTTGAGGTCTGCGCGGCCCCGGCCTTCGGCCGGGAACTGCCCCGGCCGTG
Source organism: Nocardiopsis oceani (assembly GCF_054777395.1). NCBI lineage: Bacteria > Bacillati > Actinomycetota > Actinomycetes > Streptosporangiales > Nocardiopsidaceae > Nocardiopsis > Nocardiopsis oceani. The sequence continues at coordinate 37,032 of NZ_BAAHAR010000023.1, read as the reverse complement.
GTCGGCCGGGTTCCTGCCCGTCCGCCTGGTTGTGTCGGCAGGCGCGTCGCAATCCAGTGGCGGGTGGGCGACGAAGGGCCCGATCAGGCTGGGCGGGTGGCCGGGCGCGTCCCACCGGGCTTGCGGCTCGGCGGGGGGCCGGGGTGGGGACCCGGTTGGGTGGGGGGTGGTGCCGGTGGACCGGTCAGTGGTGGGTTCCAGAGCATCGAACCCCCGTGCTGGAAGCATGTTGGGCGCCGAGTGTGCTTCTGAGAGGGGGTTCACTGGCTCCGCGTGCTGCTGAGCGGGGGTTTCACCGCCCCGGGTGCCTCCCAGCGGGGGTAGCGGGCGCCCCGGGCGACCCCGGTGTCCGAAACCGGCCCAGTACTGGTGTCCGCTGCGTCCGAAACCGGTTCATTCCCGATGACCTTGCCCCCAGTTCCACCCTCGGCAGTCGAGGGTGGAGACAGGGGCAAGATCAACTTCGAAAAGGGGGCCCACCCCTGACCGAAAGCCCGGTGGGACGCGCTTCGCCATGCGCCCGGCCTGTTCGGGTCCTTCGTCGCTTGCTGGTCACTGGATTGCGACGCGCTGGCCGATCAAGCCAGGCGGACGGGCAGGCATCCGGCCGGCCACGGCCGGACCGGGCGAAGCCCGGCCCTTCGGGCCGCAGGCCCGGGGCCCGAAGGGCCCCCTTGGCGGCCCCGACCACACGTCCCCGTTTCCTGACTGCCGCCGACCCGCCGTCGCAGCGAAGCGGGTCAAGGTGGAGCGCCCTTCGATAGCGCGCCAGCGCTTCGACGGCGACGACCTTGAGGCGCGCAGCGGAGACGGCCACCATCAAGAGGCAGGAAACGGGGAAACTACCTGCACCCAACAGCAAACCGCCGTCCACGGGCCGCCGTCCACGGGCCGCCGTCCACGGGCCGCCGTCCACGGGCCGCCGTCCACGGGCCGCCGTCCACGGGCCGCCGTCCACGGGCCGCCGTCCACGGGCCCCACGCTGAACCCCAAGCCCGCGCTGAACCCCAAGCCCGCGCGGACAGGAGCACACTCCAGGTACACACCCCAAGGGCAGGGGATCCCATCACCCTGTGTCAGCAGGCCCTAAGACAACGTTGTTGGCCCAGGGCGCCGGTACCGCTGGGCTGCGTTCGTTCGGGCTGCGCTCGTTCAATGAGCGGTCCGTTTTGCAGACAAGGCACCGCGGATCTTCTGGCTGGTCCGTAAGGGAAATCCCGTGGCCGTCAGGGAACATGCGTGGGATTCTCGCGATCGCGACATCACCCCCATAAGCGGGTGAACCGTCCGATTTTTTCGGTGGCATCGGGGGGATTTGCCGCGTTCGTCGAAGGCGTGTCCGGTATGCGCTGTACGCGCTCGCCCTGCCCCGGTTATACCGGGCTGGGCTGCGGGTACGTCTGAACGAATATCTCATTTTCTGCCTCTGTTGAATGATTTCCATTTCTATTGTGCGCACCCCGGGCGTGTGGTCTCTTTGGGGAGGTGGCATTCGGCGCCCATGGAATGCATTCCACGGGTGCCGTGCCGGATTTCTTGATTGCGTTCGGAAACGGTGGTGTTTTCTGTGACGGAGACGGTTGAGTCGAACCCCGCGCCGGGGGGCGATCAGCAGCTGAGTCTGGGGACGTCGGCGGCGCGGAATTTGGCGACGACGACGAAGTCGTCCCCGCAGATGCAGGGGGTGACGTCGCGGTGGCTGTTGCGGATGCTGCCGTGGGTGGAGGCGCGTGGCGGGGTGTTCCGGGTGAACCGTCGCCTGGTGTACACGGTGGGCGATGGCCGTGTGACGTGTGTGAATACCGGTGCTGAGGTGAGTGTGGTGCCGGGGGAGTTGCGGGAGTTTCCGGCTCTGCGGGGGTTCGGTGACGACGCGGTGTTGGAGGCGTTGGCCGACCGGTTCGAGCAGCGCGAGTTCCAGCCGGGCGAGGTCGTCGTGGAGGCCGGTCAGCCCGTGGACGGGGTGTACGTCCTGGCCCACGGCAAGGTGAACAGGGTCGGGCGGGGCAAGTACGGAGACGCCATCGTCCTGGACGTCCTGGCCGGCGGCAGCCATTTCGGCGATGAAGTCCTCACCGGCTCCGAGGGCGCCTGGGAGTTCACCGCCAAAGCCGTCACCCGGTGCACGGTGCTCACGCTGCCCCAGCGGGCGATGGCCGAGCTGATCGACCGATCGGAGTCCCTGCGCGCGCACATCCAGGAGGAGCTCACCGACCGCGGCGCCCGGAACGACCACGGTGAAGCGGATATCGGGATGTCGGCGGGGCACGCCGGCGAGCCGGCGCTGCCGGGGACGTTCGTGGACTACGAGCGCGAGCCTCGGGAGTACGAGCTGAGTGTGGCCCAGACGGTGCTGCGCGTGCACTCCCGGGTGGCCGATCTGTACAACGAGCCGATGAACCAGGTGGAGCAGCAGCTCCGGCTGACCATCGAGGCGCTGCGCGAGCGCCAGGAGTACGAGATGGTCAACAACCGCGACTTCGGCCTACTGCACAACACCGCCCTCGAACAGCGGATCCAGCCCCGCACCGGTCCGCCCACCCCCGACGACCTCGACGAGCTCCTCGCCACGGTGTGGAAGGAGCCGGCCTTCATGCTGGCGCACCCGCGTACCATCGCCGCGTTCGGGCGGGAGTGCAGCCGCCGCGGCCTCTACCCGCAGAGCATCGACATGTCCGGCCACAAGGTCCCGGCCTGGCGGGGCGTGCCCCTCCTGCCCTGCAACAAGATCCCGGTCACCAGCGCACGCACCAGCTCGATCCTCATCATGAGGACCGGAGAGCAGAACCGGGGCGTGGTCGGCCTGCACCAGACCGGCATCCCCGACGAGTACCAGCCGGGGCTCTCCGTGCGCTTCATGGGTATCAACGAGCAGGCCATCATCTCCTACCTCGTCAGTACCTACTACTCCGCGGCCCCCCTGGTGCCCGACGCCCTGGGTGTCCTGGAGGACGTCGAACTCGGCAGGGAGGACTAAGGCCCTGGGCCCCTAGGCCCTAGGCCTCCTCTCGCCCCACCCCCCGAGCGGCCCCAGTCCCGAGCGGCCTCAGCCCCGAGCGGGCCGAGCCCCCAAACAGCCGTCGAAGGGCCGCCACCCCCATGGCGGCCCGCACGGGGCCGCCGGTGCCGGGCGGGCAGTTCCAGACCGACAGCACCGAGCAGGATTGGTGGCTCTTGTTTTGACAGTGGCGGAAACGGACGACGGAAACCGACAGCGCACACCCGGGCAGTCGAGTCTGGGGACGTCGGCGGCGCGGAATTTGGCGACGACGACGAAGTCGTCCCCGCAGATGCAGGGGGTGACGTCGCGGTGGCTGTTGCGGATGCTGCCGTGGGTGGAGGCGCGTGGCGGGGTGTTCCGGGTGAACCGTCGCCTGGTGTACACGGTGGGCGATGGCCGTGTGACGTGTGTGAATACCGGTGCTGAGGTGAGTGTGGTGCCGGGGGAGTTGCGGGAGTTTCCGGCTCTGCGGGGGTTCGGTGACGACGCGGTGTTGGAGGCGTTGGCCGACCGGTTCGAGCAGCGCGAGTTCCAGCCGGGCGAGGTCGTCGTGGAGGCCGGTCAGCCCGTGGACGGGGTGTACGTCCTGGCCCACGGCAAGGTGAAGAAGGTCGGACAGGGCAAGTACGACGAGCCGGTGGTCCTCGATGTCCTGGCGGACGGCGCCTTCTTCGGCGCGGAAGTGCTCGGGCAGGACCCTGACACCTGGGATTTCACCGTCAAGGCCACCACCCCGTGCATCGTGATGGCACTGCGGAGGGACGAGGCCGAGCGCGCGGTCCGCGAGTCGGAGTCCCTGCGCGCGCACATCCGGGACCAGCTCACCGACCGCGGACCCCGGAACAAGTGCGGCGAGGCGGATATCGGGATGTCGGCGGGGCACGCCGGCGAGCCGGCGCTGCCGGGGACGTTCGTGGACTACGAGCGCGAGCCTCGGGAGTACGAGCTGAGTGTGGCCCAGACGGTGCTGCGGGCGCACTCCCGGGTGGCCGATCTGTACAACGAGCCGATGAACCAGGTGGAGCAGCAGCTCCGGCTGACCATCGAGGCGCTGCGCGAGCGCCAGGAGTACGAGATGGTCAACAACCGCGACTTCGGCCTGCTGCACAACGCCGCGCTGCAACAGCGCATCCACACCCGCACCGGTCCACCCACCCCCGACGACCTCGACGAACTGCTCTCACGCCGGCGGAAGACGCGGTTCTTCCTGGCGCATCCGCGCGCCATCGCCGCGTTCGGGCGGGAGTGCAGCCGCCGCGGCCTCCACCCGGAGTCCACCGAAGTCGAGGGGGCCCGGATGGCGGCTTGGCGCGGAGTACCCGTCCTGCCCTGCGACAAGATCCCCGTCACCGGTTCCCGCACCACGTCCATCCTGGCCATGCGCACCGGCCAGGAGGCGCAGGGCGTGGTCGGCCTGCACCAGACCGGCATCCCCGACGAGTACGAGCCGGGACTGAACATCCGGTTCATGGGTATCGGCGAGCAGGCGGTCATCTCCTACCTCGTCAGCACCTACTACTCCGCCGCCGTCCTGGTGCCCGACGCGCTCGGGGTCCTCGAGAACGTCGACATTTCGCGCTGAGGAGTAAGCACATGGCCATCATCGAGGAAACCGCGGAGGGGCGTCAGCCGGGTGAGGTCCTGGCACACGGCCGCGAACTGGTCGACCCGGCCCTGCGCGCCGCGGTCGGTACCCTGCCGCCCGCCATACAGCGCATCGCCGCCTACCACTTCGGCTGGTGCGACGGGAACGGCGTCCCGGACACGGCCGCCTCCGGCAAAGCGATCCGGCCCACGCTGGCCCTGCTCTCCGCGGAGGCGGTGGGCGGGACGCCCGAGTCAGGGCTGTCGGCGGCGGTGGCCGTGGAGCTGGTGCACAACTTCTCCCTCCTGCACGACGACATCATGGACGGCGACACCGAACGGCGCCACCGCGCCACTGCTTGGACCGTGTTCGGGACCAACCCCACGATCCTCGCGGGGGACGCCCTGCTCACCCTGGCCTTGGACGTGCTCGCGGCCAGCCGCCACACCGCCGCCCACGACGGCGCGCGGAGGCTCGGAACCGCCGTGCAGGACCTGATCCACGGGCAGTGGGCCGACCTCGACTTCGAGACCCGTGAGGATGTCGAACTGGCTGAGTGCGTCCGGATGGCAGAGAACAAGACCGGTGCGCTGCTCGGGTGCGCCTGCGCACTCGGGGCGGCGTTCGGCGGAGACATCGGCAGAGCGGAGCAGCTGCGCCGTTTCGGGCTGTCCTTCGGGGCCGCATTCCAGCACGTCGACGACCTCCTCGGGATCTGGGGGAGCCCCGAGGCCACCGGCAAGCCGACCCACTCGGACCTGCGCAGCCGGAAGAAGTCGCTGCCGGTGGTGGCCGCCCTGAGGTCGGACACGGCCGCGGGACGGGAGCTGGCGGCGCTCTACTCCGGCGACCGGACGCTTTCGGAGGCCGAGCTCGGCCGGGCCGCGGAGCTGGTCGACGCGGCCGGCGGCAGGGGGTGGAGCCAGCACCAGGCCGAGGACCTGCTCGAACGGGCGCTGCGCGAGCTCGCTTCCGCGGATCTGGTTCCGCGACCCGCCGCGGAACTCGGCCGCCTGGCCCGGTTCGCCGTCCAACGCGATCACTGACGCCGGGTGCGTGTGGGGCCCGGCGGCTCGCGGTCCGGGCGCACCGCACCACGACAGCGAGGAAGCGAGAGGTTGAGGAGACGATGTCCACCACCGAACCCCACGATGAGCACACCGCGCACACGACCGCCCCGCCGGAACCCGGCACCGTGCCACGTCCCCGGACCGTCCTGCTCGCCGCGCCGCGCTCGTTCTGCGCCGGGGTGGAGCGCGCCATCGAGATCGTGGAGCGGGCGCTGGAACAGCGGGGAGCCCCCGTCTACGTCCGCAAACAGATCGTGCACAACGTGCACGTGGTGGCCGAGCTCGAAGACCGGGGCGCGGTGTTCGTGGACGAGCTCGACGCCGTCCCCGGCGGAGCCACGACGGTGTTCTCCGCGCACGGTGTCTCCCCGCAGGTCCGCGCCGAGGCGGACCGCCGCGGGCTGGACGTGATCGACGCGACCTGCCCCCTGGTCACCAAAGTGCACGTCGAGGCCCGCCGGTTCGCGGGGCGCGGCGACACCGTCGTGCTGGTGGGCCACGCGGGACACGAAGAGGTCGAGGGGACGCTGGGCGAAGCACCGGACAGCACCGTGCTGGTCGAGACGCCCGAGGACGTCGCACGGCTGCAAGTCGAGGACCCCGAGCGGGTCTCCTACCTCACGCAGACCACGCTGGCGGTGGACGAGACCGCCGAAGTGGTCGAGGCCCTGCGCGCCCGCTTCCCCGCCCTGCGCGGGCCCGGCTCCGACGACATCTGCTACGCCACCAGCAACCGCCAGACCGCACTGAAGGAGATCGCGGAGGAAGCCGACCTCGTCCTCGTCGTGGGTTCGGCCAATTCCTCGAACTCACTGCGCCTGGTGGAGCTCGCCGAGCGCGGCGGAACACCGGCCCGCCTCATCGAGGACGTCAGCCGCATCCGCCCCGAGTGGCTCGACGGGGTGGCGACGATCGGGCTCACGGCGGGTGCCTCGGCCCCGCCCCACCTGGTGGAGGGCGTCATCGCGGCGCTGTCCGAGCTGGGGCCGGTGGCCGTGTCCGAGCGGGAGACCGCCCGCGAGACGGTGAGCTTCACGCTGCCGCCCCAGGTCCGGACCGCCTGACCCCAGCACCCGTTCCAACCCCGACGAGAGTAGGCGCGATGCAAGCGTTCGACCTGCCCGACTTCTACCTGCCGCACCCGGCCAGGCTCAACCCCCATCTGGAGCGCACCCGCGAGCACAGCATGGAATGGGCCCGGCGGATGGGCATGCTCGACAGCTCCAAACCCGACGGCGGCCCCGTCTGGGACGAGGCCACCCTGGCCGGCATGGACTACGCGCTGATGTGCGCCTACACCCACCCGGACTGCGACGGACCCACCCTGGACCTGATCACCGACTGGTACGTCTGGGTGTTCTTCTTCGACGACTACTTCCTCGAGCAGTTCAAGTACTCCCGCGACTTCGCCGGGGCACAGGTCTTCCTCGACGACCTCGAGTCGTTCATGACCGAGAACGGGGAGCGGCCGAGGGAACCCGGCAACCCCGCCGAGGCGGGGCTGGCCGACCTGTGGCGGCGCACGGTGCCGTCCATGTCCGCCGACTGGCGGCGGCGCTTCACCCGCAGCACGCACAACCTCATGGTGGAGTCCATGTGGGAGCTCGACAACATCGAGCGCGACCGCGTCGCCAACCCCATCGAGTACATCCAGATGCGGCGCAGGGTCGGCGGGGCTCCGTGGTCGGCCAACCTCGTCGAGGTCGCCGTGGGCGCCGAGCTCCCCGAGGGCATCGCGGAGGCGCGCCCCCTGCGGGTGCTGTCCGACACGTTCTCCGACGCGGTGCACCTGCGCAACGACCTCTTCTCCTACCAGCGCGAGGTCCGGGAGGAGGGCGAGAACTCCAACGCGGTGCTCGTCTTCGAGCGGTTCTTCGACCGTCCCACACAGGAAGCGGCCGAGCTCGTCAACGACCTGCTGACCTCCCGGCTGGTGCAGTTCGAGGACACGGCACTGGGCGAGGTCCCGGCCCTGCTCACCGAGAGCGGCGCGGCCCCGCACGAGCAGTCCGGGGTGGCCGCCTACGTCAAGGGCCTCCAGGACTGGCAGGCGGGCGGGCACGAGTGGCACGCGCGTTCCAACCGGTACATGAACGAGGGCGCCGCCACCCGCCCGGCCGGAGAGCTCGGCGGCCCCACCGGCCTCGGCACCTGCGCCGCCCGCCCGGCGTTCTCCTCGCTGACACCCGGTGTGCGGCGCCGGTACCGCCAGCACTCCCAGCCGGTGCTGCACAGGGTGGGCCAGCTGGAGCTGCCGGATCTCTACATGCCGTTCCCCATCCGCACCAACCGGTACATCGACGCGGCCCGGAGCTACGCGGTGGACTGGGCGCGCAGCGTGGGCTTCTTCGACTCCGTTCCCGGTGTGGAGGCCGGCGGGGTGTGGAACGAGCGCCAGTTCATCGGCCTGGACCTCGCCCACTGCGCCGCCATGATCCACGCCGACGCGGGCTACGAGCAGCTGTGCCTGTCCTCTGACTGGCTGGCGTGGGGCACCTACGGCGACGACTACTTCCCCGCGGTGTTCGGCAGCACCCGCAACCTCGCGGCGGCCAAGCTCTGCAACGACCGGTTCTCGGACTTCATGCCGCTGGACGCCGGTGACACCCCGGAGCCCACCAACCCGCTGGAACGCGGCCTAGCGGACCTGTGGCGGCGCACCGCGGGACCCATGGCCGAGCCCTCCCGGGCGGTGTTCCGCAAGGCGGTGGAGGACATGACCTCGAGCTGGTTGTGGGAGATGGAGAACCAGGTACACCACCGGGTGCCCGACCCGGTCGACTACATGGAGATGCGCCGCAGGACCTTCGGGTCGGACATGACGAGGAGCCTCGCCAAGCTGACGCACTCCGCGGACGTGCCGGAGGAGGTCTTCCGGACGCGGACCATGCGCGAGCTGGAGACCGCGGCGCAGGACTACGCGTGCTTCCTCAACGACCTCTTCTCGTACCAGAAGGAGGTGGAGTTCGAGGGGGAGGTGCACAACCTCGTCCTCGTTGTGGAGAACTTCCTCGGTCTGGACCGCTACCGGGCACGGGACGTCGTGGCCGACCTCATGCGGGCGCGCATGGAGCAGTTCGAGCACATCCTCGCCAACGACCTGCCGGGACTGTTCCAGGACTTCGACCTCGAAGAGGCGCACCGGCGGGCGATCACCCGTGACACCGAGGGCATCAAGGAGTGGATGTCGGGGATCCTGGAGTGGCACCGCAAGTGCGTCCGCTACACCGAGGAGGAGCAGCGCCGCCTGCGGTCCCCCCAGCAGTTGGGCGAGGGGGTGCCCCTGGACTTCGCGTGGTCCCCCACGGGCCTGGGCACCTCCGCGGCCCGCCTTAGGCCCGGCGGCGTCCCGGTGGGTGCCACGTGAACAGGCCGAGATGGGCCTGCCCCAAGTGGTCCTGCCGCTCGTTTCGCCGTGTGCCACCGGACTGTGTTCCATCCCCGTGCAAGCCGCGGGCGGTCAGCGCAGGTCCGCCCGCATCAGAACGCGGGGGTGACCGGTAAGAACCGACGTCGTGTCTGCGGCGTGGACGAACCCCGCGCGCTCGAAGTTCCTCCGGAGCCCGGGGTAGGCCATGGTCAAGTCCACCTTGGCGTCACCGTTGTCCAAGGGGTAGGCCTCGACCGCCGGTGCGCCGTGGGACCTGGCGAATTCGACCGCACCGGCGATCAGGGCGTGCGAGATCCCTTGCTTGCGGTGACCGGGCCGGACACGGATGCACCACAGAGCCCAGACCGGCAGGTCGTCGAGGTGCGGGATCTTACGGCTCCGAGCGAAGGACGTATTCGAGCGCGGTGCCACAGCGGCCCAGCCGACGGGTTCGTCGCCGTCGTAGGCGAGGACCCCCGGAGCGGTCTCTCCGCGGCACAGCCCGGCCACGTACTCGCCGCGGTCGGGACCGCGGAGCTCGTTGTTGAGTGTGGAGGGGATCCGGTAGCTCAGGCACCAGCACACGTTGGCGCCGGGTGACTTGGGACCCACCAGGGTGCGGACGTCCTCGAAGACCGAGGCCGGGCGTATGTCGATGGTCATCCCACCACGATGCCATCCCAGCGGGGGAGGCCGGCCAAGCTCTGGGGGAGTGGCGGGTGGACGGGGGATGACGCCTCGGTGAGCGCTGTCGGAATCCTCGGCGCCACCCGTGCCCGCCACGGGAACGCGGGGGCATAGTGGGGCCCGCGGTGCTCGCGCGGCACCGCGCACATCCCCCGCAGTCGAGGCCCCCAGACTTCGGGAGTTCCTGTGGTTGCCAACCGGATCCGCGGCTTTGTCAGACGACACCCGGTGCTGAGGAGAACGGTGCGGAGCGTCCGCGGCGGACTCCCGCGGCGCCTTGGCGGGATCAAGCCGTCCCGGCTGCCGACGGCACGGCGCTTCGAGCTGGCGCTACCCCTGCGCGAAGGCGATACTGGCACCGGGCCGACGGCGCTGACCCTCGCCGCACCGAGCGGGCTCTGGCTGCCGCGCAAACTCGAACGGGAGGGGCTCGCCGGGTTCGAACCCGAGACCCTGGCCTGCTTCCTCGCAGCTCTGGAGCACGCCGGCCCGGGCGCGGTCCTGGACGTGGGCGCGAACGTGGGCGTGTACAGCCTGCTCGCGGCCGCGCGCGGCACGCGTCCTGTGCGGGCCTTCGAACCCACCCCGGACATCGCGGCCACCGCGCGGGAACTGGCCGCGGCCAACGGACTCCCGGTCGAGGTGGTGGAGCGCGCGCTGGGCGACCGGGCCGGGACGGCGTCCTTCACCCTCTCCTCCACCTCGGACGCCTCGAACTCCCTGGCGCCGGGGTTCCGACCCGAGGCCGGTCGGATCGAGGTGCGTGTGGACACGCTGTCCCGCTGGTGCGAGCGCACCGGCACCGTCCCGGCCGTGGTCAAGATCGATACCGAGACCACCGAACCCGACGTCCTCGCCGGGGGCCGCGAGGCCCTGCGCGAGTACCGCCCCTGGGTCCTCTGCGAGGTTCTACCGGGCCGCGGTGTCGAGGAACGCCTCATGGAGCTGCTGCGGCCGCTCGACTACAGCTGGCACCAGCTCGGGGACGAGGTGCCCTCGCCCGCGCGCGGCGTGATCGACGGTCGGCTCTCCACGGGTGATCAGCGCATGTGGCTTTTCGCCCCCGAGCCGCCCTCCGACGCGTTGTGGGCGGACACCCGTGCGTGGCGCCGCGCCCTGGATACCTGCCGACCGACAGAGACGTCGGCCGCCCGGACCTGAGCGCGGCGCCGATTCCGGTAACCAGCCGGCGTGGCGGCGCCGGGGCATACTCCTCCGGCACTAGTCCGAAGGGCACTCCTCCCGTGCGGCGGACCCGTCCTGCCTGTTCTCCTCGTCTGCCTCTACCCCCTCGTCCCCCGCGCCCGTGGCGGGGCCGTTCTTGAGGTAGAGGAGCGTGAGAACGGCGAGTACGAGCGCGATCAGCGCGCTGACGTAGCCGACCACGGTGACGCCGGCGGCGAACGCCTCGCGGGCGGAGTCCATCAGCGCATCGGCAGTCCCGGCGGGAAGCCCCTCCACGGCAGAGGCGGCGCCGGGGAAGCTGTCGCGCGCCGTGTCGGCGGCCCCCTGGGGGACGTCGTCGGGGATTGCGCCGGAGACGGAGCTCCGGTACATCGCCGTGCCGACCGCGCCGAGGGTGGCCACGCCGAGCGCCAGTCCCATCTCCGAGCAGGTCTCGGAGAGGGAGGCGGCGGTGCCGCTCTTCACCTTGGGTGCGGCGGAGATGACCAGGGTGGTCACCAGGACCATCAGAGGTCCGCTACCGAGCATGACCAGGACGCCGGCCGACACTCCGAAGAGCAGCCCGGAGTCCGCTTGGATCTGGGCGAACAGCAGGTAACCCGCGGCGCAGAGCACGAGCCCCGCGGCCAAGGTGCGGGCCGACCCCAGCCGCGCCGCGAGCACCGGGGTGACCATCAGCGAGACCACGCCGGCGGTGGCGTGGGGAAGCATCCACAGGCCGGCCTGGAGCGGCGACTGCCCCTGGGCGATCTGCAGGTACTGGGCGATCAGCAGAATGAAGGCCCCTTGCACGAGCGCTCCGATGAGCAGCACGCTGAGCCCCACGCTGAAGGCTCGGGAACGGAACAGCTTGAGGTCCACGAGCGGGCTCTGGAGGGTGCGCTGGCGCCGGACGAACATCCAGCCGAAGGCCAGCCCGATGGCGAGCGCGGCCACGGGGAGAAGTCCCCAGCCGTCCTTGGCGGCCTCCTTGAAGGAGAAGACGAACGGCAGGATGGCCAGCAGCGATAGCAAGACGCTGACCAGGTCGAAGCGTCCGGGGGCGGGTGCCTTGTACTCGGGCAGCACGAACGGGCCGACGACGAGGAGCAGCAGCATCGCGGGGAGCGCCATGAGGAAGACCGACCCCCACCAGAACCATTCCAGCAGCGCTCCGCCGATCAGTGGGCCGATGGCGGTTCCGCCCATGAAGCAGGAGGTCCACACGGCGATCGCGATGGCGCGCTGCCGGGCATCGAGGAACAGGTTGCGGATCAGCGACAGGGTCGAGGGCATCAGGGTGGCGCCGGCCATGCCCAGGAGCGCGCGCGTCGCGATGAGCATCTCGGGCGTGGTCGAGTAGGCCGCGAGCACGGAGGCCACGGCGAAGGCGACGCCGCCGATCATCAGCAGCCGTCGGCGGCCGATACGGTCGCCGAGGCCGCCCATGGTGATGAGGAATCCGGCGATGAGGAAGCCGTAGATGTCGAGGATCCACAGCTGCTGGGTGCTGGTCGGGTTCAGGTCCGCCGCCAGGTGGGGCAGGGCCAGGTGCAGCGCTGTCATGTCCAGGGCCAGGATGAATACGGGCAGGGCGAGGACCGCCAGCCCGATCCATTCCCGAACGCCGGCCTTGGGGCCGGTATCTGCTGCGGTGTACAAGGTGCTGCTCCTGATCGTCGGTGCTTCGAGGGGCCGGAGCTTCGAGGGGCGGGGCCCAACGGTGGCCCGGTGTGCGTCAGGGGGCGCGGTCGGTTCCGCTCACGGGGTCTCCGTAAGTTGGTTGGTGGCCCGGCAGGGCCGGGTGTTCGGCTTCCCGCTTCTGCGGGCGGTCCCGAAGGACGAGGACGACGGTGACGAGAAGTGTGGCGGCACCGATCAGGACCGCGCCGACCCCGGCGAAGGTCCGCAGCCCCAGGGCGACGGCCTCGTGCACGGCGTCGATGAGGGCTGCTCCTCCGCCGCCCAGGGCGTCCGCGAGGGTGACGGCCTCGTGGATGCTGGACAGCGCGGCGTCCGCGGCGTCCGTCGGCACAGTGGACGGCATAGCGTCGGCCAGGGACGCGCGGTAGACGACCATCCCGACGGCACCCCCGGCTGCCACACCGAGTGCGGTGCCGAGTTCTCCGCCCACTTCCTGAGCCGCGGCCGCGGACCCGGTCTGCTCGGTCGGGACGCTGGTGATGATCAGGTCACTGACCAGCGCCATCGCCGCGCCCTGTCCGAGCCCGCACACCGAGACGGCGGCCAGCAGCAGCGGCAGCGCTGCGCTGGGACCGGTGACCGACATGAGCAGCAGGGCGCCGAGCACGGTGACGCCGAGCGCGAGAGCGACCACCACGGCCGGGCGCAGTCGGCCGGCGAGAGCCGGTGCGACCATGGCTCCGGCGATGTTGGCCACGATGTAGGGCACGGTCCACAGGCCGGCCTGCAGCGGGGAGAGTCCGGCCACCCATTGCAGGTACTGGGTGAACAGGTAGAACATGCCGACCATCCCGGTGCCGACCAGCAGCAGCGAGGCCAGCGAGGCGGCGATCCGCCGGTTGGTCAGCAGTGCGAGGTCGAAGAGCGGGTCGTTCAGCCGGTGCTGGCGCCGCGCGAAGATCACCAGCAGCAGGACACCGGCAGCGGCGACGGCCAGGTTGGGTCCTACGGAACCGGTACCGGTCTCCTGCCCGGCGGCGAGCTCCTGGAGCCCGTAGACCACGGCCAGCATCCCGGCCACGGAGAGGGCGACGCTGGTCAGGCCGAGCCGGGCCCGGTTGCGCTCGGCCCGTTCGGGCAGCAGCCCGGTGCCGAGGAGGGCGAGTAGCACCATGGGCGGCACGTTGACCAGGAACACCGAGCCCCACCAGAAGAACTCCAGCAGTGCTCCGCCCAGGAGCGGGCCGATCGCACCGCCGGCGGAGAAGGCGCTGAACATGATGGCGATCGCCATCCGGCGCTGCGTGTCATCACGGAACATGGTGCGCAGCAGCGAGAACAGCGAGGGCATCAGCGTGGCCCCGGCGACGCCCAGCAGGGCTCTGGCGATGACGAGCATCGTCGCGTTGGCCGAGAACGCCGCCACGGCCGACAGCGCGGCGAAGGCGACGGCGCCGATCAACAGCAGCCGCCGGGGCCCGATCCGGTCGCCGAGGCGTCCCATGGTGACCAGGAACCCGGCGATGAGGAAACCGTAGACGTGCACGATCCACAGCCCCTGCGACGCGGTGGGGTCGAGGTCCGCGCTGAGCGTGGGAAGGGCCAGGAACAGGACCGTCAGGTCGCTGGCGACCGCGAGCATCGGCAGCACCAGCAGGACGAGCCCGGCCCATTCCTTCTTGGTGGCGCGGTCCCGGGCGGGTGGGTGCGGTGCGGGTGCGCCCGAGGCGCCGTCTCGGGTCTGGTCGTCGCCCGTCATGACCTGTCCCGCGCCCGTGCCGCGCGCAGGGCGCGGGCCCACCAGACCAGCTGGTCGTAGAAGTCGTCGGCCGCCGCCATCAGGGGCTTGGGGTCGGTGGCCGCGCCGTTGCGGTCGAAGCACTCCCAGAAGTTCGGGAAGCTCAGGACGTTGCGGATGGTCATCGTGTTCAGCTCCACGAACACGGTGCGCAGCTGCTCGACTGCCTCTATCCCGCCGCTGCGGCCCCCATAGGAGACGAAGCCGACCGGCGTGGCCGCCCACTCGTCGTGGAACCAGTCGATCGCCGTCTTCAGTGAGGCCGGGTATCCGCGGTTGTACACGGGGGTGACGACCACGACCGCGTCCGCTGCACTGATCCGCCGCCCGAGCGGGGCGACCTTGTCGGGGAGCGGTGCGTGCTCGTCGTTGCCCATCAGCACCGCGGGCAGGTCCATCTCGGCCAGGTCGGCCACGTCCAGCTCGATGTCGTCGCGCATCCGAGCCCGCTCCGCCGCCCATGCCGAGGGAACCGGACCGAAACGGTCCTGGCGGGTGCTGCCGGTGAGCAACAGGACCCGCACGGAGCGGCTGTCCCGCGTGGGGAACTCAGGGATGTCGGCCGGGTCTGCTTCGGCGCTGTTGACCCGTTCCATGTGCGTCACCTTCGCTTCCTCCGGACGATTTATATTACGTTCCGGATCGTAACGTTATGAGGCCAGGGGTGGCAAGCTTCTTCGCGTCCGAGACTGGTTCTGCGGAGGGTTACGTTGCGCAACGCAACCCTCCGATAGGTTCGACCTATGGCAGACCCGCACCACTCAGAGCCGAAGGGTTCCAGCGGCCGACCGCGTAGCGAGCACATCGACCGATCCGTCATCGCGGCCACGCTGGAGATCCTTGACACCGACGGCTACGGAGGCGTCTCGCTCGAGGCGGTCGCCCGGAGGGCAGGCACGTCCCGCCCGGCGATCTACCGCCGCTGGGCCGGACGCGCACCGCTGGTGCTGGCCGCCATAGCGCACCGACTCGACGTCCCCACCCCGCCCGACACCGGATGCACCCTGTGCGACATCGGCGACGGGTTCAACGTCTTCCTGGACGCCTACCGGACCATCCGGCCCGAGTCCCTGAGCGCGCTCTACGCCGAATGCGCCCCCGACCCGGACCTACGCGCCCGCTACCTGGAAACCATCGTCGAGCCCGCCCGCACCGCCGTCGGGCGCACCCTGGACCGTGCCATCGCCCGAGGCGACCTCCGCGCCGATATCAACCGGAACCTGCTGCTCGACATCGTCGGGTCCCTGGTGCACTACCGAGCGATGTTCGGGCCGAGCCACCTCGACGAGGCCGAAGCCGAAGAAGCCATCGACGTGCTCCTGCAGGGCGCGGCTGTCGACTACACCGCACTCCTCGCGCACAGCGCAGCGCTGGAACAGGAACACGCCGAGACCTCCGGTGCGCACCACACCCACGCGCACCAGCCGTGAAACCCTGCGGTCGGCGGGAAACGGTTCCGTCTCCCGGGCCTCCAACAGGTGGTCAACGTCCTCAGGTCTGCGTGCCCAACTCCTGGGCGTGGAGCTTGCGGCAGCCTTTCGTGCAGTAGCCGTAGACCTCGCCGTCGTGCACCAGGGTGATCGCCGCCTCGCCCATTTCGACCACCATGTCGCAGACCGGATCGTGCACCGTTCCCAGGCGCGGTCCGGGAACAGGGCCCCGCCCTCGGACCTCCGCGCGTCGCCGCTGGGTGACCAACCGCGCGATCTCCGGTGTCGACAACGTCTGTCCGTCCATCCCCCAGCTACCGTCACGGACGCCCCGGACCTCGACCCATATCCGGGGCCGGTCGTCGGGAGCGGCCTCCTTCGCCGCGTCGAGGATGATCCGGGTGAAGCGCTGGACCACCTCCTCGCGCACCTGCTTCACCCACGGCGCCGGCACACTGACCCGTGCGACGTACCGCGTGTTCTGACGGCCCACAGCCCGGTCGCCGGCAATCCACGTCTCGGGCTCCAGCAGCATGACCTGGGTGAGGGCTCGCGAATCCTCGAGAACCGTCGGGGAGTGTTCGTCCTCGTCCATGAACTCGACGAGTCGGTGTGCGAGCTGCTCGCGCTGTTGGGGGCTGAGAACGCCCTTGGGCAAATAGAGCTCCACCAGCAACATCACACATCACTCCACTTCCGCGGCCGAAACGGACCCGGCCTCGGCCGGTAGGCGCATGGCCGAGATCCACCCACCTTCTCCGTACGCGACCCTGTCGGCATCCTGTCCCGGGCTACTTCTGCGCCTGCGCACGGCGAGGGATCCCGGGGCAGCAGCTACGCCCTCGGGAGTAGCCGACAGGGTCGCCCGGTGCGGGTCAATCCTCCGGGACGTAGAGTCGCAGGTCGTCGATGTGGGCGCTGCCCTCGTAGAAGTTCATGTGGGGCTGGCCGATGAGGAAGTAGTCGGGGTAGGCGGAGCCGTCCGGCCAGACGTCCTCGTCGACGTACGTGCCCTCCGGCGAGGGGTAGGTCCAGTCGGTGTTGTGCTCACCGGAGTACTCGTCGGCGGTCTGGTTGTAGTGCCAGACGGGGTGCTCGCCGTCGTCGAAGGGGCGCTCGTAGCGGAGGGTGTGCTCGCCGATGTGCCGGAATTCGCCGGAGACCTCCAAGACGTAGTGGCCGTCGCGGCGCTCGACGGCGAAGACGTAGTCCCGGTCGGGCATGGCCTCGGGGACGAGGTCGGCCTGGCTGACGATGCCGCCGCCGACTTCGGTGCCGCACTCGCTGTCCATGACGTACTCCGTGCCGGGCTGGTCGTCCCAGCGCCGCTCGTCGGTCATGAAGAGCATGTTCACGCCGTTGCCGCTGCCCCATTCGTAGGGCTGGAGCTCGCCGGAGTCGGCGTCGCAGTAGCGCAGGCCGTCGCCGGTGAACTCGTAGCGGTTGTAGCCGTCCATGACGACCTTGCGGTGGTTGTGGATGAACACGTTGTTGCGCGGGGCGGGCCGCTCGTAGTCCATGATCGACAGGAAGTAGAAGCCGTTGGAGTCGGTGGTCACGTCGTGCCACTCGCACTCCGGCGGGGTGAAGTCACCCGACGCGCCCCAGGGGAAGTTGGTCTTGCAGTCAGAGGGCTCGTAGCCGTTCACCTTGCCGTCGTAGTCCCATTCGCCGTCCCGCTGGCCGCCGAAGTCGATCGTCTTCAGCGTGACCTCGACCCGGTACTCCTCGGGGAGTTCGTCGGTGGAGCGCAGGACGACACCGCCGTCGTGGGAGGGGTTCTCGAACAGTCCGGCAGGCCCGGAGCCGGGAACCTCGTCGCTGGAGAAGGCGGGCTCGTCGCCGTCGGTGTCCCCGCGCTTGGCGAGTTCGGCCGTGAGCCAGCCGTCGTCGCCGAAGGAGAACGAGCGCCGGTACAGGTCGATGCTGTCCAGGTGCTCGTCGAACGACGGGCCGCCGATGGTGCGGAAGTAGTCGCCGTCGTTGTCGTAGCCGTCCACGTCGTAGGGGCTCGACGGGCCGTCCTTGTCAGGGAACCACCCGGTGTCGTCGTACTGCGCGACCTCTTCGAAGCCTTCCTCATGGACCAGCTGCCAACCGTTGCCCGGGCCGCTGCTCAGTTCCCCGTCCGAGCCGGTGTCCGCGGCCGAGGCCGCGGTCATCGCGGGTCCCGCGATGACGGCAGCAGCCACGGCACTGGCCCAGCGCATCACCTGACGTGCCATTCCACCCTCCTCAGGGCGCGTTCGTCTCCCGAAGCACTCAGCTTCCCCCGGCGGGGACGGGAGCACCATGGGGGCGCGCCAAAGAGTTCGGGGCGTCAGTGCCTCGAAGGATCCGTCGGGGGAATCCCCTCGGGGGTGCCGAGACCGCTGGTTCCCGGCGCCAGGTTTCCGGCACGACTCGACTAGTCGGTCGCGGCTTGCTGACTGTGCGCCACCCGGTTGAGTGCATTGAGGCCGGCCTCGACGCTGGGGTGTTGTGCGCTCCCGCGCCGTACACAGGTGATGATCCGTCGAGACGGTCTCGCAGGACCCGTGAGGGGCACGCGAACCACCCGATGGTCCGCAGGGAGGGGCACCATCCTCGGAATCAAGCAGAGGCCGAGGCCTTCGGAGACCAGTGCTGAGACCGCGTACCATTCTTTGGCTTCGTGGGTGATGCGAGGAGTGAAACCCGCCGAGGCACATGCCACGGTCAGGAGCGCATGCGTGTCGTTGTCGTGGCGCTTGGCGATCCAGGGGTCGGACGCTGCTTCGGAGAGCTGAACGCCATCCCGGGCCAACGGGTGGCCCTCCGGAACCAGAAGATCCTGTGGATCGTCGATGAGCGGTTGCTGGTCGAAGCGCGCATCGGAGCGGTGTGGTGAATCCGGGGTGGGCAGGGCCACCGCGATGTCAGTCTTCTCAGCCGCCAGAAGGCGATAGCAGTCCGCGCTTTCTTCTTCCCTGATCAGGGTCTCGATCCCGGAGTGCGATTCCCTCAGGCGGGTGGCGGCGGGTGCGATGTATGCAGCGATCGCTGAAGAGACGCCGCAGAATCGGAGCTGACCAAGCGCAGCCCTCGTAGATGCGGCAACCTGAGCTTTGGTCTCTTCCCAGAAGGCGCTCATCTCCTGGGCCCTGTGCAGCAGCAGATGAGCGGCAGGAGTCAGTTCGACCCCCCTTCCCTGCCGCTCCAGCAGATCGGTGCCGAGTTCGGTGGATAGTTGGCCGATCTGCTGAGACAGGGCCGAGGGGGTGAAGTTCAAAGCTGCGGCTGCCGCGGTGACGGTGCCGTGCTCGGCCACGGCCTGTAGGGCCTTCACTCCACGGACTTTCATCATGTAGCTAGATTACATGGTTATCTCCATTTAGTGTTGATTGACCTTAATGGATCCCTGGGATGAGGCTGGGAGCATGACTAGGTTTCCCGCCTCGGTGCTGGTGCTGGGCAGCGTGCTGAGTGTGCAGTTCGGCCAGGCCCTGGGCAAAGGCCTGTTCGAACAGATCGGCCCGGCAGGCGTCGTCGCGCTGCGTCTGGGCCTTGCAGCAGTGGTGCTGATGGCCGTGGTGCGCCCAGCACTGCCCAGAAGCCGTGGGGAACTGGGATTGGTGCTGGGCTTCGGCACCGCCATCGCGGGCATGAACCTGGTCTATCCCGCACTGGTGTACCTGCCACTGGGACTGGCGACATCCCTGCAACTGCTGGGGCCGATCACGTTGGCCCTACTGACATCTCGGCGGCTACGCGATATCGGCTTCGCCGTCGTCGCCGGTGCCGGACTGTGGCTGTTCTACCGCCCAGCCGAAGCGGACTACGCCCTGACAGGACTGCTCCTGGCTCTGGCCTCAGGGGTGTCGATGGTCGCCTACTTGCTGCTGAGCAGGCGCGCCGGTGCAGGCACCGTTACGGCCGCTCCACTCGCGTGGGCCCTCATATGGGCAGCGGTACTGACCGTGCCCGCCGGAGTGGTCGAATCCGGATCCGGGCTGCTCACACCGTGGGTGCTCTTCATCGGGCTGGTCGTAGCGGTTCTGGCCTCGGTTCTGCCCTACTCATTGGAGCTGGCCGCGCTGCGGCGCATAACGCCCCGCACGGTCGGTGTGATGCAGAGTCTCGAACCCGCGGCTGCCGGGCTCGCCGGGACACTGATCCTTGCTGAGTACCTGAGCCCCCTGCAGTGGCTGGCGCTGGTATGCGTCGGGGCGGCCAGCGCAGGAGCCGTGGCGTTCAGCAAGTCCGCACAACCTGGGGATCAGGAACCAGGTGCATCTGAACAGGCCGGTGGGACAGCAAGGAGAGCGTGATGACCCTCGGTCTTTGGCTGGCGTAGGAATCGCCCGGTACCGGAGATGTCGCAGGCTCTGTTCTTCAGCCCCGCCGAGTGGGCGGCCTTCGTCCTGGGCACCCGCGACGGCGAGTTCGATATCCCCGAGGAGTACCTGAGCGAGGAGAAGGCCGCTGTCCAGTGAGGCGAGGCCGGGGCCGACGCCACCCGGGTTCTCTCCCCGCTGAGCTGGCACGTGCCGCCCGCGGAACTCAGTAGTCGGCCAGCGACGGACCATCGGAGCATCCGTCAGAGACCGCTACCCGCAGTTCGAGTCCCTGGCCGGTCGTTGGTAAGCGCCCTCGCGGTGAACCCGGCGCAGCTCCCGGGGGGAGATCCCGAAACGCTGCCTGAAAGCAGTACTGAATGCGCTGACCGAGGTGAAGCCGCAGCGGTGTGCCATCTCGCTAATCGAGACCTGGCTGAAGGCAGCGCTGGTGAGCCGGTCGCGCGCCAGCGCGAGTCGCTCCTCACGGATGACCTCCCGGGGTGTGGTACCCGCCTCCTTGAGAGCCAACTGGACTTGCCGCAGAGACCATCCCAGCGCCCGGGCCATGGACTCCCCATTGAGGTCGCTTTCCTCGGCATGCAGCCGCACGTAGCGGTGGACGGCCGCTTCGACCTGGGCGAGTTGCCCAGACACCGTCGGGCGGGCGTCCCCGGCCAGGACCAGGCACAGGAGCTCGACCAGGCGGTCGGCCACCGCGTTGAACTCCGAAGGGGTGAGGCTGCGGTGCTGGTCGAGGAGACTGTGCAGCAAGCTGTGTACGACGCTGCCCAAGCCGGTGGTCAGATCCAGTGGGTGTGCGACGGTGGCGGGCCCGTTGATCCGGGCGTCGATCTGGTCGCGGTCGAGGGTGAGGGCGACCTGCTGAGCTTGGACCGTGTTGTGAAGTAGGAACGGTTGGGAGAAGGTCAGCAGAGAGGCCGTGCCCGTGGGCAATCGCACTTGCCGTGACGCCTGATCCAGGGTCAGCACACCGGAGAGGGGCACGAGAAGCCGATAGGAGTCACAGCCGTCTTTACGGATGTGTGCGTGTTTCCTGCGGTACACGACCGAGTCGGAGGACCAGCTGACGAACTGGTGCAGGGCCGTTCTGCCTCGGAAGGCCTGTGCCCGGAATTCGCGCCCCTCGGCGAATTCGTAACTCATCAGGCACTGGTAGTCGGCGATCAGGTCCTGCCACAACCCCATGGCGTCCTCACCGGACATCCCCAGCGTGGACGTGCTCTCGGGACGGACGGTGGCTACCTGTCGCCGCTCCTCCGAACCCGGTGAGGGCACGGCGAAGTCTCCCCAGTCTTGCGGTCGGTCAGTCACGGAGTCGTCCAACAGCGACCGGTCCATTGTGCTGCCTCACCACCGATAGGTGTCAGGTCGGTCCATTGTTCCGCAGTGTCGCCACTTCTAGCGTCGAAGTCAACGCTCGAGGTGAGAGTTGTCGCACAACCATAGCTGCTGGGTGCGCTCTCTATGTGGCTTTTGCTCATCGGAAGGATTATGGAATGGATCTTGCGACACTGATCAGGAAGGGTGTCCGGGCATTTGCGGACAACCCGGCGATGTTGTGCGACGGCACCGTGTTGAGCTACGCCGAGCTGTATCAGCGGGCGTGCAGGCTCGACAACGCGCTCCACGGCCTCGGGGTCGAATCGGGCGAGTGCGTGGCGACACTGACCGACAACAGTCCCGAGACCGTGGAGCAGATCCTCGGTGTGGCTCTGGGCGGGCGGGTACGGTGCTCGCTGTTCACCCACAACAGTCCTCAGGTCAACGCTGCCCTGCTGAACGATGTCGGTGTCTCGGTGTTGCTCGTGCAACGGCGGCACTACGAGGGAATCGCTCCGCACCTGGGCTCAGTTTCCGGTTTGCGCCACGTGATCGTCTTCGACGGCGAGGTACCTGAGGGCGTGCTCGACTACGAAGAGCTTATGGTCGGCGCCTCTACAGCGGACCGGGGGGTCGGAGTCGATGCGGAAAAGCCCCAGACCATTCGCTTCTCGGCGGGTACCACCGGCCGACCCAAGCCCATCATGCACTCGGTGCGTGCCTGGACCGCGGTGGGCACGGAGATGCAGGCGGCCCTGCCCCAGATGACACCGGGGGACCGCTACCTCATCGCGGGGCCGCTCACCCACTCCAGCATCATGATGATGCCTGCCGTTCTCACGGCGGGTGGCTGCCTCGTACTGCTGCGTGCGTTCGATCCGGACGTGTTCCTCAGGGCCATCGAGGAGCACCACTGCACCGTCACCTTCGGTGTGCCCACGATGGTCCAACTGGCCGCGCAGCACCCCTCCGTTGCGGAGTTCGACCTGAGCACGTTGCGGCTGTTCGTTTACGGGGGCTCGCCCATGACCGAGACCGCCTCGCGCCAGGCCCGGCAGGTGTTCGGCGACATCCTCCACCAGATCTACGGCCAGAGCGAGGGCGCTCCTCTCACCCACCTGCCCGACGAGGATCACAGGGCGCAGAACGGCAAGTGGCTGCGCTCGGCCGGAAAGCCCACGCCGAACACGGTCATCACCGTCGTGGACGCCGATGGCAAACCGGTGCCGACCGGCCAGGTCGGTGAGGTCGCCGCCCGCACCCCGACCGCGTTCACCTCGATCTGGGGCCACCCGGAGGCGACCAAGGAGCGCAAGCTCTCCGACGGCTCGGTCCTGACCAAG
The DNA here is from genome assembly GCF_054777395.1 of Nocardiopsis oceani. Taxonomy (NCBI): domain Bacteria; kingdom Bacillati; phylum Actinomycetota; class Actinomycetes; order Streptosporangiales; family Nocardiopsidaceae; genus Nocardiopsis; species Nocardiopsis oceani. The sequence goes on along the minus strand of NZ_BAAHAR010000023.1, from coordinate 14,301 downwards.
GACATGGGCTACCTCGACGAGCACGGATACTTGTTCCTCACCGACCGCAAAGAGGACATGATCATCTCCGGCGGACTCAACGTGTGGCCCGCGGAGGTGGAGAACGCCCTGGCCGCCCACCCCGCCGTGCGGGAGGTAGGGGTCGTGGGCATCCCCCACGACAAGTGGGGCGAGACTCCGATGGCCCTGGTCGTACCGGTCCAAGGGGCCGAGGTGACCGAGGACGAACTGATCCAGTGGACCAGGGACAGGCTCGGTTCTGTCAAGCGGGTCACCCTCGTCCGGTTCGGTGAGGAACTGCCCAAGACCGGGCTCGGCAAGGTGGCGCGCCGCCAGGTGCGCGAGCTCTACGCCCCCAAGAGCACGACCCAGGAAGGGTGAGTGCTCCTATGCGACGCGCCTTCGTCGTGGGCGTCGGGATGACCGAATTCACCAAGCCCGGTCGGACCGAGTCCACCTACCCCGAACTCGCGCACACGGCCGGTACGGCCGCACTCAAGGACGCGGGGATCACCTACCCCGAAGTGGAGCAGGCCTGTGTCGGCTACGTCCATGCCGATTCGACCGCCGGCCAGCGGGCGGTCTACGAACTGGGCATGACGGGCATCCCCGTGATGAACGTGAACAACAACTGTGCGAGCGGTTCCTCGGCCTTGTTCTACGCCCGCCAACTCGTCCAGGGCGGGTTGGCCGACTGTGTCTTGGCGCTGGGTTTCGAGCAGATGCAACCCGGTTCGCTCGGGGCTTCCGCGCACCCGCACGTCATCAACCCGGTCGACAGGTTCGTCGAGGTGGCTGCCTCCCTTCGTGAGTCCACGGGCGCACCGATCGTGCTGGATCTGTTCCGCGCAGCGGCGCTGGAACACATGGAACGGTTCGGCACCACGGCCGAGCACCTTGCAGCGGTGGCGGTCAAGAACCACCGCCATTCCGCGGACAACCCCTACGCCCAGTTCAGGGACGCCTACTCGCTGGAGGAGGTCCTTTCCTCCACCCTGGTCTGCGACCCCTTGACCAAGTTGCAGTGCTCGCCGACCTCGGACGGGGCCGCGGCAGCCCTGATCGTCTCGGAGGACTTCGTCGACCGTCACGGCCTGGCCGGCCAAGCGGTCGAGATCCTCGCGCAGGAGATGGCCAGCGACACGGCTACCACCTTCGAGTCGGGCAGCGTCCAGGACATCGTCGGCCGGGACGTCTCTGCCAGGGCGGCGCGCGCCGCCTACGAACAGGCACAGCTGGGCCCGGACGAGGTCGACGTCATCGAGCTGCACGACTGTTTCTCCATCAACGAGATCCTCACCTACGAGGCCCTGGGGCTGTGCCCCGAGGGAGAAGGCGGCAGGCTCATCGAGCAGGGCGCCACCGCCCACGGGGGCACGTGGGTCGTCAACCCCTCTGGCGGACTGATCTCCAAGGGCCACCCCCTCGGCGCGACCGGCCTGGCCCAGTGCGCCGAACTCAGCTGGCAACTGCGCGGTCAGGCCGCCGGGCGGCAGGTGAACGACGCCCGTGTCGCCTTGGCACACAACCTGGGCATCGGCACCGCCGGCGTGGTCACCCTCTACAGAAAGGCCGAAGTATGAGCGAGTCCACTCTCCGGTCGGACCTGGTGCTGTTCGAACGCAGGGGCCCGGTCGCGGTCTTGACGATCAACCGCCCCGAGCGCCGCAACTCCTTCGACCGGGACACCGCCTATGCGATGGAGTCTGCCATCGACCGGTTCGAGGACGAGGACGAACTCCGCGTCGCCGTGATCACTGGCGCAGGGGGTGTGTTCTGCGCGGGCCAGGATCTGATTGCAGCGGCCCGGGGCGAACTCGGCACGACGCAGCGGCGCGGAGGGGGCGGTCTGATGAAAATGCCGCCGACCAAACCCCTCATCGCCGCGGTGGAAGGATACGCGGTGGGCGGCGGGCTGGAGATCTGCCTGGCCTGTGACCTCCTGGTCGCCTCGCGCACGGCCAAGATGGGCATGCCCGAGGTCAAACACGGTGCCCTGGCCATGGGGGGCGGGCTCTTCCGCCTGCCCCGACGCCTTCCCTATGCGGCGGCGATGGAACTAGCGCTGACGGGCGCCTCTTGGCCGGCCGAGCGCTTGTGCGAACTCGGCCTGGTCAACCGGCTCGCCGAGCCAGAATCCGCGCTGGATGTGGCCCTGGAGTTGGCCGAGGAGGTGGCCGCGGCCGGCCCGGTCGCGGTCACGGCGAGCAAGGCCGTCATCCGCGAGAGCAACGCCTGGTCCGACACCGAGAGTTGGGATCGCCAGGACACCTACGTCACACGAGTTCTGCACTCACAGGACTACCGCGAAGGGGTGGCCGCGTTCGGAGAAAAGCGCGCCCCGGTCTGGAAGGGACGCTGATGACAGATCAGGAAGAGGGCGCGCTCCGCCTCGGGCCCGGGGTCGCACTCGTGACCGGCGCGGGCCGGGGCGTGGGGCGCCAGGTCGCCCTGGACCTGGCCGCCGCCGGGGCCGATGCGGTCGTTGTCAACGACGTGAGCGAGCAGCGCGCCGAGATGGTCGCCCAGGAAATACGCGAACAGGGTGTGCCCGCGCTCGGAGCGCCATGCGACGTCGTGGACTTCGCCGCGGTGGGTGAGATGTTCACCCGGGTGCGGAAAGAGTACGGTCCGATCAGTGTCCTGGTCAACAACGCCGGGAACCAAGGGGGCAGCGGCGCCGCGCCACCGGCGATGCCGTTCTGGGAACAGGGACCGGAGCAGTGGGATCCCTCGATCGGGGTCAACCTGCACGGTGTCCTGAACTGCAGCCGGCACGCGATGGCCCAGATGGTCGAAGAGGGTTCCGGCGGCCGGATCGTCACCGTGATTTCAGATGCCGGGCGGGTCGGCGAGGTCGGCGGGTTGGAAGCGTACTCGGCCGCCAAGGCCGGCGCGGCGGGCCTGACGAGGGCCCTGGCCAGGGCCGGAGGACGCCACCTGGTGACAGCGAACAGTGTCGCCCTAGGAGCTACACGAACTCCCGCCACGGACGGCTTTCTAGGCGATGAGGAAACTAACAAGCGTGTGCTGTCCAAGTACATGGTGCGACGGTTCGGTGAGCCTGCGGACGCCTCAGGGATGATCGTGTTCCTGGCCTCGACCGCAGCCGGTTGGATCACCGGCCAGACCATGGCCGTCAACGGCGGATACTCGGTGACGCTGTGAACGGCCGGGAGATCGAGATGTCACTGTTCAGTGTCGAGGGAAAGACCGCTGTGGTCACTGGTGGCACCAGCGGCATCGGCAGGATGATCGCCGAAGGACTCGTCAAGGCCGGCGCCCGGGTGATCGTTTCTTCCCGCAAGCCGCAGGCTTGCGAGGAAACGGCGGCCGAACTCAGCCATTTCGGTGAGTGCGTGCCCGTGCCCGCGGACGTGTCCGCCGAACACGGCGCCGTCGCGCTGGCCGAAGCCGTGCGGGAACGATTCGACGGCCTGCACATCCTGGTCAACAACGCGGGAACGACCTGGGGTGCGCCCCTGGAGGACTTTCCCGACGCCGCCTGGGACAAGTTGGTCAACCTCAACCTCGTCGGCCTCTTCCGGCTCACCGTCGCGCTCCTTCCGTCCCTGCGGGCCACAGGCTCGGATGAGGACCCTGCGCGGGTGATCAACATCGGCTCCCTTGCCGGAACCAAACCCACCGACCTGGAGAACTACGCCTACAGTGCGACCAAGGCCGGGGCGCACATGCTCTCGCGCCACCTCGCCCGCCGTCTGACCGGGGACCACATCACGGTCAACACCATCGCCCCCGGGTACTTCGCCAGCAGGATGAGCGCGTTCATCCTTGAGGACCAGGACGCCCGGCAGGAACTGGAGGCCTCCATCCCCCGCGGCAGAACCGGCCGCCCCGAGGACATCGTGGGCACCACCCTGTTTTTGTCCTCACGCGCAGGGGCCTACCTCACCGGTACGCTCATCCCGCTGGACGGCGGGGTCAGCGACTGCACGTGAGTTCGGGCGCGGACCCGGCTCAGGCCCGGTCCGCGCCGACCAGCGGCGCGAGTTCGACCGCCACCCGCAGGGACAGGCTCGCCGGGTCGACGGTCCGCCCCAGGAGTTCCTCGATGCGCTCCACCCTCTTGATCACGGTGTTGTGGTGCACGTGGAGTCTGCGGGCCGACCTGGTGGGACTGGCGAGTTCTTCCAGGTAGACCCGCAAGGTCTGCAGCAACCGTGGCGAGGTGGCGCTTCCGGATGCGAGCTGGCCCAGTTCCCGGCTTACGAAGGCGTGGGCCGAAGCCAGGTCCCGCGAGGCCAGGGAGATGACGGCTACGTCGTCGAAGAGGAGCGAGCCGGTGGCTTCGAGGGCGCCGCTGACGCGCTTGGTCTCCAGAGCATCGGTGTGGGTGGCGCAGAACCCGGCGAAACCCTCGTGGGGGGCGCCCCAGGCCATGTGGGTCCCGGGAGGAAGGGGTTTGTCCCGGGCCACGGCGCGCCATTGGTCGCCGGGGCAGGTGAACCAGCCGAACACGGTCCGGGTGCCGATCGGCACGCTCAGGTGCTGGCGCGGCCTGAGCTGCTCGCAGAGGGTGGTGCCGATCCCGTCGAGCCGGTCGAGTTCGGAAGGGTTCTCCACCCAGGCGACGTAGCCGACGTGGACCGCGTTGAAGTCGTACTTCAGTGCCCGCTCGGCCGTGTGCTGGTCGGTGTTGGAGGCCAGCACATCCAGCACCACCTCCGAACGGCGAGAGGCTGCGCGCCTGTCGAGCAGGGTCCGCTCACTGGTGTAGGAGTGCGAGGTCTGCTGGATCGCTACCTGGAAGTAGTCGAAGAGGTACTCGGACACCCTTTCGAGCACCTCCGCGCGACGTAGGGCGGGCAAGCTGTAGCGCCCGGTGCGCAAGGCCCCCATGATTTCTCGCCAGAGCGTGGAATGAATGCGCTCGAAGGAGCGCAACAGCACCGATTGGGACACCGTCTCGTGCCGGGCCAGGGCCCGCGTGTACCGATCCAGGACCGACGGCAGGGCTACCCGTCCCCGTTCCGCGTGATCCTGGCAAGCGCCCAGGGCTTGAAGGTGGACGTGGACCGCTTCACCGATGAGGCGGTGGGCGTCGTTTCGACCGATGGCCAGCTCCGGCAGCTGCCGGGCCAGCTCTTCGCGTGTCAATTCCAAGAGCCGGTCTGATTCGCGGGCGAGCCAGTACGCCATCCACGCCATCGGCTCCTGAGGGGGGTCGGAACTTGTCGGTGTGATTTCGCTTACTCCTGGTCGGCCCATGGCAGCTCAAGCTATTCACGGCGCCGCCGCCTGACATGCGCTCACGCGCAGAGAATTTTCGCTCGTGCGCATCGTTCCGGTGCTGGTCGTGGCGCGAATGCCGGTTGTTCGCTGACGCCACTGAACAGTGGTCCTCACGCCCATTGAGGCTCGTGCGTCTTGTGACAAAGGTAATACCCACGCTCCGGTTCGGGGCGGTGCCCGGCAGGTCGCGGCGCTGGAGAGGAGAGACATGGCGGTTACGACCATCGACATTGATACGGGAGGCACGTTCACCGACGGCTTCGTCGTACGCGACGGTGTCGCCCACACGGTCAAAACACTGACGACCCCACACGATTTGGCCGTGTGCTTCCGGAACGTGATGGAGGCAGCGGCCCAGACTCTGGGGACCACGGTCCGGGGCATGCTGCGTGAGACAGCGTCCATCCGGTACGCGACCACCGTGGGAACGAACACGGTGATCCAACGCAGCGGCCCCCGTCTGGGGCTGATCGCCGACGGCGACGTGGACGTGGAACAGGAGAAGATCAGCCTGTTCGTCGACCCGAGCATGGTCGCCGAGGTCGACCAGAGCGAGCAGAGCCGACTGCACGCAGTCCGCTCGCTGTTGGGTGAGGGGGCCCGGGGTCTGGTGGGCTCCTCCCAGGAGGGCGAGGTGGCCGGCCGACGTGATGCGGAGCGTTCCCTGGCCCAGCTCTTTGCCGAGCACTATCCACGGCACTGCCTGGACTCGGTGCCGCTGCTGTTGTCCTGTGAGGTGACCGAGGACGAGGATGCCGCGCGCGGCAGGGCGACGGCGCTGTTCAACGCCTACGTCCACCCCGACGTGGCCGATTTCCTCTACCGCGCGGAGGACTACCTACGCGATCAGGGCTATGCCCGCCCGCTGCGGATCGTGCACAACGACGGCGGCGCGGCGCGCGTAGCGCGCACCGTGGCGGCCAAGACCTACAACTCGGGTCCGACCGCGGGCCTGCTGGGGGCTCAGGCGGTGGCCGAGCATTACGGGATCGAGAACATGGTCACCCTCGACATGGGGGGAACGAGCCTGGACCTGGGCGTGCTGGAGCGGGGCGCGATCCCCATGCACGAGCACGGCCTGGTCGCGGGTGTTGAGATCTCGTTCGCCCTGCCCGCGCTGGTCCCCCTGGGGGTCGGTGGCGGTTCGATCGCCTGGCTGGATGGATCCTCGGTACGCGTGGGCCCCCAGAGCGCGGGGGCCCAGCCTGGCCCCGCCTGCTTCGGGCGCGGCGGTGAGTCCCCCACACTGACCGACGCCGACGTGGTGCTGGGCATCCTGCGTCCGGAGTCCTTCCGCGCCACGGGGATGCAGATCCAGGTGGATGCGGCCCGGCGGGCGTTCGAGCCCATGGCCCGGGCGAGCGAGTGCACCATCGAGCAGATCGCCCAGTTCGTGCTGGACACGGTGCACACCGACGCAGGCCGGCGCCTGGCCGCCGAATTGGCCGACCGGGACCTGGGTCCGGGTTCGGTAACGGCGCTGGCTTTCGGCGGCAACGGCGCCACGCACTGCGCGTCGATCGCCCAGGCGGCAGGCATCACCGACATCCTCATCCTGCCCTTCTCCCCGGTCTTTTCCGCGTTCGGCGCGTCCACGGTCGACATCCGGCATCGCCACCAGGCCAGGGCCGAGGAGGCCGACGAGCAGGCCCTACGGCGGCGGGTGCTGCGCGACATGCGCGGCGAGGGCATCAAACAAGAAGACGTGACCCTGCAGACGCAGGAGTACGAGCACGAGGGGGCTCGGTGGATTGCGGTGGAGGGCACCCACGAGCTGCCGCACCTGGAGCTGGGGCGCGGGCCCGACGTGACTCCGGGCCCGGAGCCGACGAGGACGGAGTCGGCGACCGTGCACTGGCCCGACTACGGGCCGCTGACGACCACGGTGATCCAACGGGCGGGGCTGGCCGGCCTGGGCACGGTCGAAGGCCCGGCCCTGGTTGATTCGCAGGACACCACCTGCGCGGTCCCGCCGGAGTGGACGCTGAGCCTGGACGAGCACGGTGCGATGCGGCTCACGACCGTCAACGCAAGGAGTAAGTGATGGACCGGCGTCTGCGGGTCACCGAGTACCTCTACATCGACCTCGATGCCCGAACCTGGCACTGCGAGCGCTGCGACCGCACCCTCGGTTCGGCCGACGACGATTACAAGCGCTGCCTGCGGCTCTACGACCGTGATCCCCGCGACATCTACCCTCCGGGTTTCGACGGCGAGCACACCTACGCCCCCGACCCGGCCTGGTGCCGGATCGTCGAGTACTACTGCCCGGGCTGTGCAACACAGGTGGAAACCGAGTACCTGCCGCCGGGCCACCCCCTGACCAGGGACATCGACATCGATGTGGACGCCTACGCAGCACGTGTCAGCCACGGGGACCAGAAACAGGTGCGATAATGGAAATCAACGTCGACATCGGTGGGACCTTCACCGATTGCATGGCCACCACCGACGGGGCAGGTGTGGTCACCGCCAAGGCCATGACCACCCACCACGACCTGTCCTTGGGCTTCCTCCGGGCGATCGACGACATCGCCGGCTCACTCGACCTGGACGTAGACGAGCTGTTGCGCCGCACACGGATGATTCGGTATGCCACCACGCTGGGGACCAACGCCCTGATCGAGCACACCGGACCGCGGCTGGGTCTGCTGACCACCAGGGGCCACCGGGACATCGTCCCCATCGGTCGGTGCCGGCAGTGGGCGGACGGCTTGCCCACCACCACCGCCCGAGACCTGTCCCGGGCCCAACGCCCCACCCCGCTCATCGAGCCCGAGCAGATCGTCGCGCTGACCGAACGCGTGGACTACACCGGCAAGGTCATCATCCCCCTAGAGGCGGAAGAGATCCGCGAACAGGTCCTCGACCTGGTGGACCAGGGCGTTCGAGGCTTCGTGGTCTGCCTGCTCAACGGCCACGTCAACCCCGAGCACGAACAGCTGGTGCGCCAGGTCATCGAGGAGGAATACCCCAACACCTACCTCGGCCGCTTCCCCACGATCCTCTCGCACGAGGTCTCGCGCCGCGCGGGGGAGTACGCGAGGTCGATGACGACCACGATCGACGCCTACCTGCACCGATTCACCTCCGACCGGTTGTCGGCCCTGCGCGACGAACTGCGCGATCGCGGCTACCGAGGCGAACTCCTGCTCGTGCACAACAGCGGCGGCATGGGCGACCTGGCAGGGACCACCCCCATCCAGACCGTGCACGCGGGCCCGGTCGCGGGCCTGTACGGGTCCCGGCACCACGCCCAGACGCTGGACCTGGACAAGGTCGTCACCACAGACATGGGCGGCACCTCCTTCGACATCGGGGTCGTCGTCCGCGGCTCCGTCCGATTCATGGATTTCAACCCGGTGATCGACCGCTGGCGCGTCCAACTGCCCATGATGGACATCAGCGCGATCGGCGCCGGCGGCGGTTCGATCGCGCGCCTGGACCCGATCGCCGGGATCGCCATCGGCCCGGAGTCCGCCGGATCCACCCCCGGACCTGCCTGCTACGGGCAGGGTGGGACCGAGCCGACGGTCACCGACGCCAACCTCGTCCTGGGCTACCTCGACCCGGTCAACTACCACGGCGGCCGGTTGCCCCTGGACCTGCGCCGGGCCGAACGGGCGATCTACCGCCGTATCGCCAAACCCCTGGGTATCCCCACCCGAGAGGCGGCCCGACAGATCCGCAGGCTGGTCGATGAAGCCATGGGGGCGGAGATCTTCAAGGAGATCACCATCAAGGGCTACGACCCGCGCGAGTTCGCCGTGTTCTCGTTCGGTGGCGGCGGGCCGATGCACGCCTGCGGATACGCGGGGGCCCTGGACGCGCGCGAGGTCGTCATCCCACCGCACAGCTCGGTGTTTTCCGCATCAGGCGCCGCGGGCCTGGAACGCATGCACATCTACGAGCAGTCGGTGTGGATGCCGCTGTTCAACCCGTTGACCAAGCAACTGTTCAACGACCACGAGCGCTTCAACACCATCGTCGAGGACTTCCACGACGACACGCTCACGGACTTCAGCGGCCAAGGTTACGGCCCCGAGGACATCCGAACGTCGGTGGAGTTGGACATTCGCGCCGCGGGCCAACTAACCGTGGTGACCATCACCAGCCCCGTGACACGCATCGAGGGCCGCGACGACGTCGCCGCCGTCATCAAGGCCTACTTCGCCGAGTACGGCGACCGGTTCGGTGACCTGGCCCTGACCCGGGAGACCGGCGTGTCCATCGACGCGATCCGGCTGCGCGCGTGGATACCGCGTCCGGCTCCCCGCCTGGCGGAGTTCGCACCCGCCACGGGCGGTGTCCAGGACGCTCTGAAGACCTCACGCGAGTGCTGGTGGGAGGGCGAGCCGGAGGCACTGGCGACCAATGTCTACTACTACGCCGCCCTCGAACCGGGCCACAGCGTGCAGGGGCCCGCGATCATCGAGGCCCCCGACACGACCATCGTGGTCGAACCCGGATGGCGGGGCGAAATGGACCAGAACGGCTTCTTCAGGATGCTTCAGGAGGACAGGTCATGAGCACGACCGAACCGAGCGCCGATCATGCGTCGCAAACCGGCGCCGAGGACTTCCTGACCGACCTCCTCGACAACCAACCGGTGATGTACGGTCCGGACTCCGAACTCACCGAGGAGTACCGGCTGCGGCCGCGGACCCCGCGCGAGGACCAAGCCCTGGCCTCGATCACCGATCCGACCGACCTGGCCATCGGGCTGAGCCGGACGGAGGCGATCATGGAGTCCTCGATGGAGATGCTGCAGCAGATCAGCGCCTCGTCTGCGGCCAAGTGGGGCGACCTGATCATCGGTATCTACACCAAGGAGGGCGACTTCTCGATCGCCACCTCCAGTGGTGTCAACATGTTCTCGGCGACCACCTCGTCCGTGCCCAAGTTCATCAACCGGTACTGGGCCAACGAACCGACGGTGGGTATCGCCGAGGGCGATATCTTCTACCACAACGACGCCAACTACGGCGGCACCCACAACCCCGACCACACGCTGCTGCTGCCGCTGTTCTGGGAAGGCGAGCACGTGGCCTGGATCGGGGCCATCGTGCACGAGGGCGAGAACGGGGCGGCCGAAGACCCGGGCGGATTCGCGTTCCGGGCGACCACCAAGTACGGCGAGGGCGTGCGCATTCCCCCCATGCGCATCGGCCAGGACTACGTGCTGCGACGCGACGTGGTGAACCTGTTCCAGAACCAGGTGCGCGACCCCATGCTGTGGCTGACCGACATCCGTTCCAAACTCGCCGCTGCACGCATGGTGGAGCGGCGGCTGCGCGAGATGATGGCCGACCGTTCACCCGAACTGCTCATCGCCACCATGCGCTCGGTCCTGGAATCGACCGAGGCCGAGGTCCGCCGGCGCATCTCCCAGTGGCCGGACGGCATCTACCGGGGTGTGCATTTCGGCGACAGCACGCTGTTGGAGGAGCGGTTGTTCAAGCTCAGCGTCGAATTCGAAAAGCGCGGAGACCGGCTGACCCTGCGCACCAAGGGCAGTTCACCCTCGATCGACCGGGCCCTGAATGCCCAGTCGCATTTCACGCGGGCGATCGTGGGAAATTTGTTTATGAATTTCCTTTACGGTGACCTGCCGCGCACCGCCGGTTTCATCTCGGCCCTGGATTACGAATTGGAACCGGACTCGATCCTGACCGCCAATGAGGAACAGCCCACCTCGCTGTCACTGGTGACCATGTTCGCCCTCAACGCCGCGCTGCACCAGGCGGTCACCAAGGCCATGTTCTCCGCACCCGGAGGGGCCAAACCCATGGCCCCGTGGTATGCGATGATCCCCACCCTGCAGTTCGGCGGGCTCACCCAGCACATGCAGATGACCGCCAACGCCTCGACCGAGATGAACGCCGCGGGCGGTGGTGCGCGGTGCGACCAGGACGGCGAGCACGCTGCAGGACCGGTCTTCGCACCGGTTTCCGACTGGGGTGAAATGGAGATCCGCGAGTCGGAACTGCCGATGTTCGGGCTGTGGCGTGACATCCCCGCGGACAACCACGGGTTCGGCCGATTCCGCGGCGGGGCCTCGGTCGAATGGGCCTACATGCTCTACGGCAGCCAGGCCTTCGCATTCGGCATCACCAGCACGGGTGGGCGCTTCCCGGTCTCCGGCGGCATGTTCGGCGGATACGGCGGGCCCTGCACCCCCTTGGTGAAGATTCGGCCCGAGGGTGGGGTGGAAGCGGTCCTGGAGTGGCTGGGCCAGGGCGCTAAAGGGCTGACCTACGAAGCCGCGTCCATGGTCAAGAACCGACCCCTACCGGGCGAGTACACGCGGAGCAACCCGGTGAATCCGGTCGACCCCCTGGTGGAGGGCGACATCTGGATCCAACGGGTCGGCGGCGGAGGAGGCTACGGCGACCCCCTAGAACGCGACCCCGCCGAGGCGATGAAGGATCTGCGCCGCGAACTCATCAGCCCCGAGGTCGCCCGCTCGGTCTACCACCTGGTCTGGGACGAGCAGAGCATGGAGCTGGACGCGGCCCGCACCGAGCAGGCCCGGGCAGCCGAACGACAGGAGCGGCTCGCCAGGAGCTCCTCCTACGACGACTTCGTCGCCCAGTGGCGCCGTAACGCTCCGCCCGAAGACGTCGGCTACCTCGGAAGCTGGGACTGGGAGGCCGACACCGGCGCCCGCGCCAGCCGTGCCGGTGCGCAGTAGACATGCTCTTCGCTCCGGTACTGAACGAGGTCGCCGCGAGGATGGCGACCGAACCGGTCAGCGTGTGCGAGGACCCCGAACGGGGGGCCTACCAGCTCAAAGAGGCCATCTCACTGGTGCGGCCCGATTGGGTCCTGACCCACCACGCCCCCGAGCTCGAGGCGAGTGCCGTGCGCGGCCTGGTCGCCGACGGCACCGCATCCACGGACCTGGGGGACCTGGTCGACACGCAGCTGGCCAGGACCGCGCCGGTCTCCCGGGTGGTCGCGCTGGTCGAGATCCTGGCGGGGCTGTACCCCAACGGCACGGTGGCGGTCTCGGTGACCGGTCCCGCGGGACTGTGCTCGACCCTCACCGAGAACCGCACCGAAGGGCAAGGCTTGGACGCCGACGTCCTGGCCGACTGCGGGGACGTGCTGGCCGAACTGGTCTCGGCCTACATCGCCGCGGGCGCGCACAGGGTCTTGGTGTGGGAGCCCGAGATCGGGGAGCCGGACCAACCGGACGTGGCCGATGCCCACGTGCCGCTCGTGCGCCGGCTGGAGATGCTCGGTGTACCCGGAGTCCTGTGCGGGGGTGCGGGGGCGAACGTGTCGGGGTATTCGGCGCACGCCTTGGCCCGTGACGGGCGCGGCGCGGCGTTGATCGCGCCCGAGTGTTTCCGGTCGGCGCCCGGGGCGGTCTCGTTCGCACAGCTGTGGCGTGAGTGGGCCGCGCAGACGGCCCCGCACTCGGAAGCCGAGCTGCCGTTGCTGGTCAGTGAGGGGCCGCTGCCGGCCGAGAGCGACATGAGCCTCTTGCGGGCCGCGGGCGAGCGCAAACGATAAGACCTCCACGGGGCGGTCGGCCCAGTGGAGCCGAGGAGCTGAGGAGTACGGACGTGACCACTGCAGGAGAGGCCGTGGCCAGGAGCGGGACCGTCGTGCGGCTGCGCCGCAGACCCGTGGGTACCCCGACCGAGGACGACTTCGAAGTGGCCCGGGAGGATGTGGCCCCGCCCGAGCCGGGACAGGTGGTGGTACGCAACGACTATTTGTCGGTGGACCCGTACATGCGCGGCAGGATGATCGACGCCAAATCCTACGTCGCCCCGTTCACGCTGGGCGAGGTGATGGAGGGAGGGGCGGTCGGTACTGTGGTCGCCTCCAGGTCCGCGGTCCTGCCCGTCGGAGAGTCGGTTCTGCACTACTACGGCTGGCGGGAGTACGCCACGGGCGGGGCGGACCGCTTCCGACGCGTGGACACCGAGACTGTGCCCGCTTCGGCCCACCTGGGCTTGATGGGGCTCCCCGGGCGAACGGCCTACTTCGGGCTCTTGGACATTGCGGCCATGCGGCCGGGCGATACGGTTTTCGTCTCGGGCGCGGCGGGCGCGGTCGGGGGACTGGTCGGTCAGTTCGCCCGGCTACGGGGGGCTCGCCGTGTGGTGGGTTCAGCCGGGTCGACCGAAAAGGTGGAGTACCTGCGCGACGAACTCGGGTTCGATGCCGCGTTCGACTACCGGGACGGTTCGGTGCGTGAGCAGTTGCGCGCCGCGGCACCGGAAGGGGTGGACGTCTACTTCGACAACGTCGGGGGTGACCATCTGCGTGCGGCGCTCTCGTCGATGCGTGTGTTCGGGCGTGTGGCCCTGTGCGGGGCGATCGCTGGTTACAACGACACCGAGCCGGCCTCGGGGCCGAACAACCTGGTTCTGGCCGTAGGCAAGCGGTTGAGCCTGCGCGGGTTCGTTGTCCACGACTTCGACGACCGCAGGAGCGAGTTCGAGGCCCAGGCCCGCCAGTGGCTGGCCTCGGGCCAATTGCGCCTGCGGGAGACCGCCGTGGAGGGGGTCGAGAACATGCCTCGCGCCTTCCTCGGGCTCTTCACGGGCGCCAACTTCGGCAAGATGTTGGTGCGCGTGTGAGGGGGAACTGCTCCTTCGCTCGGCACGACCCCTGATCGGGCATAAGCCACGCGACGTCTTCGTTCGTGAGGACGCGGTCATTGGTCGCCTCGGCCCGCTCCTGATCAGGGTCTCAGCACCAGCGGGTGTTCCCTTGGAGGAGGTCGATTTCCCCCGTCGTGTACCCGACCAGGTCGCCGCATGCCGAGCGGCGGGAATGAAACTCAGGTACGACCCGATCGAACAGACCCTGAGCACCGACGCCGGGAGGGGGGAGGATCGTGCTCTGGGTCTAGTACTCCAGTTGTAGATCCGGTTTGCCCTGACCTGGAACTATTCGCCGGAAATGACAGCACGACAAGCCTTTGATCTGGGGAAACACCAGACACACGGACGGCCACCGCGTGATCATCGATGGTTGTGAAGACAACGAAAACCCAGGCGGTGGCCGCTGACATCAGCGTAGCGG